>CAJUFJ010000022.1 GCA_910585815.1 uncultured Oscillospiraceae bacterium
TGTTTTGCTTCGCAAAACGCAATCCTCAGTCAGCCTGCGGCTGACAGCTCCTTTCAAAAGGAGCCTTGCCCCTCGGGGAACGTGAGAAGAAATACATCAGGAAGGTGATTTCATGGCCACCACCTATAACAATCTGTTTCTGGACACCCGGGCCCGGTTGAAGCGGGCGGGGGTGGAGTCGGCCCAGCTGGAGGCCCGGGAGATCATCTGCTTTGCCGCCGACAAAAGCCGGGAGCAGTTCTACCGGGATATGTCCCTCTATGTCTCCGGGTCTATGGAGCAGCGGGTGGAGGAGCTGGTCCAGCGCCGCCTGGCGGGGGAGCCGGTGGCCTACATCATCGGGGAATGGGAGTTTTATGGCCTGTCTCTGGACGTGTCCCGGGATGTGCTGATTCCCCGGCTGGACACCGAGCTGCTGGCCGAGCGGGGCATCCTCAAGGCCCGGGAGTCGGGGGAGGGGGCCCGTATCCTGGACCTGTGCGCCGGCAGCGGCTGCGTGGGGCTGGCCATTGCCGCCAACGCCCCCGAGTGCCGGGTGGTGCTGGGGGAGCTGTCGGAGGGGGCCCTGCGGGTGTGCAAGCAGAATGTCCGCCGCAACGAGCTGAACGCCCGGGTTACCTGCCTGTCGGTGGACGCCCTGGAGGCCCCCAGCTCCACCCTGTGGGACTTCGACGCCATCGTGTGCAACCCGCCCTATATCCCCTCCGGGGACATTTGGGGGCTGGATGTGTCGGTGAAGGACTACGAGCCCCACATGGCCCTGGACGGCGGGGACGACGGCCTGGACTACTACCACGCCATCGCCGCCAAGTGGAAGTCCGCCCTGCGGCTGGGAGGCACCCTCATTTTTGAGGTGGGCCTGGGTCAGGCCGCCGCCGTGGAGGACATTCTGGAGAAAAACGGCTACGAGGACGTGAAGGTCCTGCCCGATACCCAGAACATCCTGCGGGTGGTGGAGGGGACCATCAATAATTAAAATTGGAGGCGCATACGATGAGTAATTGGGTGGAGCGCAGAGAATTTATCCCTGTAAGTGAGACCCCGGCGGAGATGCCGGAGGGCATCGCCGCGAAGTATTATGTGCGCTGGCCCGGAAGATTTCATGAGATCACCCAGGACAATGTAAAACGAATCATGAAGAATCTGCGCAGCGGAAATTGGATGGACATTTATCTTTATCATGAGGACGACGAGGAGGGCGATTACCTGGACCTGGAGACAGACGGGACCCTCTACAACCTGAGTTATGGGGAGGATATGGGGCAAATCTGGTGGTCCACCTACGACCCGGAATATGTAGACTCCGATGAGGAGACGGATATCCCTCACTCTGACGGACAGTCCATTATTTACCGGGAGACTACCACCGCCGACAAGGAGGCGGTGATGACCGCCATCGAGTACTTTATCCGCACCGGCAAGCTGTGGGACGGTATCCCCTGGATGAAGCGGTGGGAGGAGAAGGTGGAGGAGTAGGGGCGGCCTGTGGCCGCCCGAAAGCCTCCTTTTCCCCGCAAGGGGGACGCGATAGCCGTAAGCGGCAGAGCCGCTAACGGCTATCCAGTGAAAGGAGGTGCCCCAGTTCGCAAACTGGGGTGGAGGATTGTATTTTGGCGAAGCCAAAATGTGCGGAGCAAACAAAGTTTTGCAGACTTGGGTTTACTGCGTATGTTTTGCTCCGCAAAACGCAATCCTCAGTCAGCCTTACGGCTGACAGCCCCTTTCAAAAGGGGCCTTTGCCGCCTGCGGGCGGGACGGGAGAGCATTTTTGGAAAAGTACGTTTTATGGGACATAGAAAAGAGTAATATATGGGACAGAACGAGGCCGGAGGCTCTGAATCCGCCGGCGGGAAAGGATGATTGACATGGCACAGAAGAAACCCATGATCGAGTCGGCCGCGCCGGCCGCGGATAAGAAGAAGGCGCTGGAGACCTGCCTGGCTCAGCTGGATAAGACCTACGGCAAGGGCACCGTCATGCGTCTGGGGGAGAACGCCGGCGTGGTGGTGGACTCCATCCCCACCGGCTCCCTGTCCCTGGACATCGCCCTGGGCATCGGCGGCGTGCCCAAGGGCCGGATTATCGAGGTCTACGGCCCCGAGTCCTCCGGCAAGACCACCCTGGCCCTGCACATCGTGGCCGAGGCCCAGAAGCGGGGGGGCGAGGTGGCTTTCATCGATGCCGAGCACGCCCTGGACCCCTCCTACGCCCGGGCCCTGGGGGTGGATATCGACTCCATGCTCATTTCCCAGCCCGACACCGGCGAGCAGGGGCTGGAGATCTGTGAGGCCCTGGTCCGCTCCGGCGCGCTGGACGTGGTGGTAGTGGACTCGGTGGCCGCCCTGACCCCCCGGGCCGAGATCGAGGGCGACATGGGTGACAGCCACGTGGGCCTGCTGGCCCGGCTCATGAGCCAGGCCCTGCGCAAGCTGGCCGGCTCCATCGCCAAGACCAACTGCATCGTCATCTTCATCAACCAGCTGCGGGAAAAGGTGGGCGTGATGTACGGCAACCCGGAGGTGACCACCGGCGGCCGGGCGCTGAAATTCTACGCCTCCGTCCGCATCGACGTGCGCCGGATCGAGGCCATCAAAAACGGCACCGAGCTGATCGGCAACCGCACCCGGGCCAAGATTGTCAAAAATAAGGTGGCCCCCCCCTTCCGGGAGGCGGAGTTTGATATCCTCTACGGCGAGGGTATCTCCAAATGGGGCGAGATGGTGGACCTGGCTGTCAAGCTGGATATCATCCAGAAATCGGGCTCCTGGTTCTCCATGGGGGAGACCCGCATCGGTCAGGGCCGGGACGCCGCCAAGCAGTTTTTGAAGGAAAACCCCGAGGCGGCCGCCAGCGTGGAGGAGCAGGTCCGGGCCAACGCCTTCAAGCTGATGAGCAAGCAGTCCCAGGCGGCCGCCAAGGCCGCCGGCCGGGCGGTGGACGTCTCCGCAGACGACTTCGACGACGGAGCTCCGGTGGACGAGGGATAATTGGGCGTAGGGACGCTTCATGAAGCGTCCGCCCGTCACATAGAAAAGAAAAGAGAGCGGACGCATCGTGATGCGTCCCTACGAAATCGTGAGAACCGGAGTATAAATCATGGTGATCCAAGAATTAAAGCCCTCCAAGCACGTGGAGGGCCGGTGGCTGGCGGTGCTGGAGGACGGCTCCGTCCTGCGGGTGGGCGAGGGCGAGGTGGTCGGCTTTGCCCTCTACGCGGGAAAGGAGCTGTCCGGGGAGGAGGCGGAGCGCCTCCAGGACGCCGCCCGCCGCAGCGGCCTGAAAGCCAGGGCTATCGAGCTGCTGATGCGAAAGCCCCAGTCCCGGAGGGAGCTGGGGCGGAAGCTGAGGGAGTGGGAGGCCGGCGAGGAGGAGATCGAGGCCATCTGCGACCGGATGGAGGAGCTGGGCTACCTCAACGAGCCTGAGTATGCCGGACGGATTGTCCAGCACTACGCCCGGAAGGGCTTCGGCGAGCGGAAAATCCGGGACGAGCTCTACCGCCGGGGCGTCCCCCGGGAACTGTGGGACGAGGCCCTGGCGCAGATTGAGGAGGAGGACAACGTCTTCGCTATCGACGCATTTCTGGAGAAAAAGCTGAAGGGCAGCCATGACCCGAAGGATGTCAAAAGGGCCTCCGACGCCCTGGCCCGCCGGGGCTTCGCCTGGCCGGAGATCAGCGACGCCCTGCGGCGGTATGGGATGGAGGTTTGGGATTAGAGAGGTGGAGGACAGACGTGGGAGACTGGATGAACCTGATTCCTGGCAGCATTGCTGATAAGTATGAATTTTATAATTTTAACAGTGCGCTGGAGATTTTAACCCAGAGCTATCCGGAGGAGTTTGCGGAGCTTGTGCAGACGTTGGAGCGGTTTGAAATCCGGCTGGACGATATTCTGGAAAAAGGCGGGAATGAATCCAATATCCCCAAAAAGCTGAGTGAGCTGCTTCGGTCGCTGGAATGGCGAGAAATGGAGATTTCCGGGGATTTGGTAGTCCGGCTTCTGGAAGGGAAAAAGAGGAAGGAAGTTTACCGGGAATTTGCGTTGAAGGAGTTCATCAGCGGGCACAAGATTGATTATGTCAAGGGCAATGTAGCGATTGACATGGAGTGGAACAGCAAGGATCAGACCTTTGACCGAGACTTGTATGCCTTTCGGACCTTCTATGAATGCGGCGTGATTACCTGCGGCGTGATTATAACCCGCAGCGAAGGGATGAATCAGATATTTTCCTATTTAGGCAGTGACATTAAGAAAAAGTATGGAGCAAGTACTACCTGGATGGGAAAGCTGCTGCCGCGCATCCATGCCCGGAGACATGGGGGCTGTCCCCTGCTGGTTGTGGGGTTGACGCCTGATACAGTTTCTGACTGGGCGGGAGGAATATCATAATGGAAAAAGATTGCCTGTATCACAAAAAGTATGATTTGCTCCAGTTTTGTGCCGGGGAGACGTTTAAAACCATTTTGGCGGATCCCCCCTGGCAGTTTCAGAACAGGACGGGCAAAATGGCGCCGGAGCATAAGCGGCTCAACCGCTATCCCACCATGAGGCTGGAAGAAATCAAGGCGCTGCCTGTAAACGAGGTTGCGCAGGAGAACAGTCATTTGTATCTGTGGGTCCCCAATGCTTTGCTGCCGGAGGGCCTGGAGGTTATGAAGGCTTGGGGCTTCCAGTATAAGACCAATATCATATGGGAAAAGGTCCGCAAGGACGGCGGCCCTGACGGGCGCGGCGTGGGGTTTTATTTCCGAAATGTAACAGAAATGCTTTTGTTTGGCGTAAAAGGAGCCAATATCAGAACATTGTCCCCGGCCCGGACACAGGTGAATTTAATCCGTTCCCAAAAGAGAGAGCACTCCAGAAAACCGGATGAAATGATTAAGCTGATAGAGGCGTGCAGCCCGGGGCCCTACCTGGAGCTGTTTGCCAGAGGGGAGCGGGAGGGGTGGACGCTGTGGGGCAATCAGGCAAATGAGAGCTATGCCCCGGACTGGCCAACCTATTCAAGCGCCGAAGCGCAGGCGATTGCGCTGTAAAATAGAATGAATATTAACTGGAGCGATACCATGCCTTATAAAATTGCCTTTATCTCCCTTGGCTGCGCCAAGAACCTGGTGAACACCGAGCAGATGATGGCCCTGTGTCGGGCGGCGGGGCACACCGTCACCGGCGACCCGGAGGGGGCCGACGTGGCGGTGCTGAATACCTGCGGCTTCATCGAAAGCGCCAAAAGCGAGGCCATTGACCACATCATCCAGCTGGGTGAGCTGAAAAAGGCCGGCAAGCTGAAAAAGCTGCTGGTTGCGGGCTGTCTCAGCCAGCGCTACCCCGGCGATATCCGCGCCGAGCTGCCCGAGGCGGATGGCCTGCTGGGCACCGGCAGCTACACCGATGTGGTGCGTGCCGTTGAGGCGCTGATGGCGGGGGAGAGACCGGAATATTTTTCCGACATCCACCGTACCTATGAGGACGGGGAGCGTCTTGTTACCACCCCGCCCTACACCGCCTACCTGAAAATCGCCGAGGGCTGCTCCAACGGCTGCGCCTTTTGTATTATTCCCAAACTCCGGGGAAAGTACCGCAGCCGGTCTGTGGAGGCCCTGCTGGCCGAGGCGGAGAAGCTGGCCGCCTCCGGGGTGAAGGAGCTTATTGTCATTGCCCAGGACATCACCCGCTATGGGCTGGATTTGCCGGAGAAAACCTCGTTGGCCGCACTGCTGCGGGAGCTGTGTAAACTGGATTTTCACTGGATACGTCTCCACTACCTCTACCCTGAGGCCATCACCGGCGAGCTGATCGACGTGATTGCCTCGGAGCCCAAGGTGCTCCACTATCTGGATATCCCCATCCAGCACTGCAACGACGGGATTTTGAAGGCCATGCGCCGCCGGAATACCAGGGCGGAGCTGGAGGAGCTGTTCGCCAGGCTCCGGGCGGCCATGCCCGATGTGGTCATCCGCACGTCCCTGATCTGCGGCCTGCCCGGCGAGGGGGAGGCGGAGTTTGAGGAGCTGTGCGGCTTCCTCCGGGAGCAGAAGCTTCAGCGGGTGGGGGTGTTCCAGTTCTCCCCGGAGGAGGGAACTCTGGCCGCCGCCATGGAGGACCAGGTGGACCCGGACACCGCCGCCCGGCGGGTGGAGCTGGTGGTGGACCTCCAGTCCCGGATTATGGACGGGTACAACGAGGAGCGGCTGGGCACGGTGATGGAGGTCCTGTGCGAGGGCTTTGACTCCGCCGAGGGCTGCTATACGGGCCGGACCTATGCCGACTCGGTGGACATCGACGGCCGGGTGCTGTTTACCGCCGCCGGGGTGGTCCCGGCGGGGGAGTTTGTCAATGTGCGCATCACCGGGGTTTCCGACGGGGATTTGACCGGCGAAATAGAACTGTAGGGGCCGCCATAGGCGGCCCGCAGCGGGCCTGATACACGGGCCGCCGAAGGCGGCGGCCCCTACAGAGCAATGAGGAGAAGATATACCATGCCAATGAATACCGCCAATAAGCTGACCATCCTGCGGGTGGTGATGATACCCGCCTTCCTGCTGGTGCTGTACTTAAACGTGCCATATGCCAACTATTGGGCGTTGGCCATTTTCGCCGCCGCCAGTATTACTGACACTTTGGACGGCTACATCGCCCGACACTACAACCAGATTACCGACTTCGGCAAGTTTATGGACCCCCTGGCCGACAAGTGCCTGGTGTTCGCCGCCATGCTGTGGTTTGTGGAGGTGGGGCAGATGCCCGCCTGGGCCCTGCTCATCGTCGCCGTCCGGGAGTTCGGCGTGTCCGGGCTGCGGATGGTGGCCGCCGACAAGGGCCGGGTGATTGCCGCGGGCTGGTCGGGGAAGGTGAAGACCGCCGCCACTATGGTGTGCATTATCCTGATGCTGCTGCCCCTGCCTGAGATTGTCAATCAGATCGGCACGGCGGTGATTGTGCTGACCACCATCTACTCCGGGGTGGAGTACTTTATGAAGAACGCGGATGTCCTGGCTGAGGCCAGGTGAATAGGAGGCCTCCATGACAACTGCCAACCAACAGGCCAGGCTGAAGGAGTTCATTACCCGGGTGGGGATGATTGCCCTGTCCTCCCTGATTGTGGCCATCAACCTGAAAAGCTTTGTGGCGGCGGGGGACCTGTTTCCCGGCGGCTTTACCGGCATTACCCGTCTCATTCAGCGGTGCGCCCTGGAGTTTGCCGAGGTGGAGCTGCCTTTTGCCCCCATCAACCTGACTCTGAACGCCATCCCGGCGGCCATCAGCTTTAAGCTGGTGGGCAAGCGGTTTACCCTCTACTCCTGCCTGACCATTGTGCTCACCAGTATCTTTACCGACCTGATTCCCTCCTTTGCCATCACCGAGGACAAGCTGCTCATCTGCATCTTCGGCGGGATTATCAACGGCTTTGCCGGCTGTCTGTGCCTGTGGGTGCGGGTGACCAGCGGCGGCACCGACTTCATCGCCATCTCCCTGTCGGAGCGGAAAAATGTGGACGCATGGAACTACATCCTGTGCGGCAATGTGATTATGCTGATGATTGCCGGCGCCCTGTTCGGCTGGGAGAAGGCGCTGTACTCCATGCTGTTCCAGTACGCCACCACCCAGGTTATCAGGATGCTGGACCCGGACGGCCGGCGGGCTACCCTGCTTATCATCACCGGCCGGGAGAGCGCCGGAGGGGTCTGTGCCCAGATTCAGGACACCAACCACACCGCCACCCTTATCGAGGGGGTGGGGCTGTATAACGGCGACCCCTGCGTGATGATCTACTCGGTGGTGTCCGACAGCGAGGTGCGGGTGCTGGCCCGGAAGATTCGCCAGTCCGACCCCAAGGCCTTTGTCAACGTGCTGCGCACCGAGCGGGTGGTGGGCAAGTTCTACCGAAGACCCAGAGATTAAAAAAAGGACCTCTGTCCGGGACAGCCGGGCGGAGGTCCTTTTGTGCAAGATACGCAACGGGGGCGGGGAGAGCGATTGGCGGATATTGACATGAAATTGCCTGTTCAATGCCCCGGCTCCCCCGGAATCAGCACCTGGTCGCCGGTCTGATACTCCTTGGCGTACTTCCCGGGGGTGAGGCCGGTGAGGTGGCCGAAGGTGCGGATGAAGTGGGAGTTGTCCGAAAAACCGGACAGCTCCCCCGCCTGCTGGACGCTGATCCCCTCCTGGAGCAGCTGCCGGGCCCGGAGCACCCGGCTGTAGATGATATACTCCATCACCGAGAAGCCGGTGGCCGCCTTGAAGATGCGGCACAGGTAGTGCTTGCTGATGTAGAACTGCCCGGCGATCTGGTCCAGGGTGAGGGGCTGGTCCAGATTGTCCCGGATGTAGTCCAGGATGGGGGAGACCCGGAGAAAGTCCTTGTTCTGGATGGACTCGCCGGCGTCGGCCACGTTGAGGGTGGGGGCCAGCCGGATCAGCAGGTTGAGCAGGGCCACCAGCTGCCGGGTGTCGCTGCCGAAGGAACCGTCGTTTTTGTTGCGCTCCAGGGCCTGGAACAGCTCGATGATCTCGGTCATCTCCCCGCCGGACAGCTCGGCCCGGCGGAAGGAGGCCCCGCAGAGCTGGGTTAGGTCGGTCTGGGGGGTGGACAGCTGGGCCAGGGCCTTTTTGCTGATGTGGAGCACATACCGGGCGTGAAATCCCTCTGACATGGTGCGGTGGAGGGTGTTCTCCCCGATGAGATACAGCGTGCCCCGGCGCAGGGGGTAGACCTGGTCGCTGACAAAAATATTCCCCGGGCTGACCAGGGGAAGCAGCAGCTCGCAGTGGTCGTGGAAGTGCAGCCGGCTCATGTTCCAGGTCTCGTTGTGGTTCAGTTGCAGATGAAATTCCACGTTTGTCATGAAAACTGCCTCCTTTGGGAGAAGGTGGGTAGGGGGCGGCCTCTGTGCCGCTCCGCCTTTGGCGCGGGGGGACCGGGGCGGCGCGGAGGCCGCCCCCTGCGGGCCCGGTTTTTCAGATTTTTCCCATTATACCACGCCAGTTCAAGATATGCAAACTTTATGCCAAATTACAGGCTAGACCAATTGTGATATATGTGGTAAAATGGCTACCGTAGAAAAGCGCGTTGCGGCACCTTGACAACCAGCGAAAGAAAGAGAAAACCCAAAAATATTTTGTAATGGGGGTATTACTATGAACAAAGTATATTCCATGCACGACGCCGTGGCGAAATTCGTCGAGAGCGGAGACTGCGTCTGCTTCGGCGGCTTCACCACCAACCGCAAGCCCTATGCCGTAGTTAACGAGATTCTGCGCCAGGGCCAGAAGGACTTCACCGTCTGGGCCGGTCCCGCCGGCGGCGACTGGGACATGATGATCGGTGAGGGCCGGGTGAAGACCTACATCAACTGCTACACCGCCAACTCCGGCTACACCAACGTCTCCCGCCGCTTCCGCGCCGCCATCGAGAAGGGCGAGCTGGTCTATGAGGACTACTCCCAGGACGTGCTGATGCTCCAGCTTCACGCCGCCTCCCTGGGCCTGCCCTTCCTGCCTGTGCGCCTGATGCAGGGCTCCGGCCTGATGAAGTATTGGGGCATCAGCGAGGAGCAGCGCAAGGCCCTGGACAAGGTGGACGACCTGAAGTGCGTGGAGATCGAAAACCCCTTCAACCCCGGCGAGAAGGTGGTGGCCGTGCCCACCCCCAAGCTGGACCTGGCCGTTATCCACGTGCAGAAGGCCTCCCCCGACGGCACCTGCATCATCGAGGGCGACGAGTTCCACGACGTTGACGTGGCCGTAGCCGCCCGCAAGGTGATTGTCACCTGCGAGGAGCTGGTGAGCGACGAGTACATCCGCCGCGACCCCACCCTCACCCGCATCTTTGGCGAGTGCGTCTCCGCCGTGGTCCACGCCCCCTACGGCGCCTGGCCCTCCCAGTGCTACAACTACTACGACAACGACTCCCACGCCCTGGTGGAGTATGACAAGGCCTCCAAGTATCAGGACGCCGAGGACGCCAAGGCCCAGCTGGCCAAGGCCGCTGCCAAGGCCCAGAAGGCCGCCGAGGCCAAGCCCGGCGACGAGAAGGCCGCCGCCGCCGCCGCCAGGGCCCAGAAGGCCGCGGACGACGCCGCTGCCGGCACCGCTGTCCCCGAGACCTTCAAGGACTACCTGGAGAAGTGGGTCTACAGCGTGAAGGACCATGACGAGCTTCTGGATAAAATCGGCGGTTCCCGCCTGATGCGGCTGAAGAACGAGCCCCACCTGGGTTATTCCACCCGGCACTAAGTATAGGGAGGTACATAGAAATGGCTGAATATAAGATTACCAAGCAGGAGCGTCAGGCTTATGCCATCGCCAAGAACATCAAAGAGAACCAGATCGTTATTGTGGGCACCGGCCTTCCTCTGATCGGCGCCTCCCTGGCCAAGCGGGTGGTCTGCCCCTCCTGCCACCCCATCGTGGAGAGCGGCCTGATGGACTGCTCCCCCGTGGAGGTCCCCCGCTCCGTGGGCGACAACCGCTTTATGGCCCACTGCGCCGTGCAGTGGCCCAACATCCGCTTTATCGGCTTCGAGGCCAATGAGTGGCTCCACGACGAGGACCGCCTTATCGCCTTCATCGGCGGCGCCCAGATCGACCCCTACGGCAATGTGAACTCCACCTGTATCTATGGCAAGGGCGACTATGTGAAGCCCATGACCCGCTTCACCGGTTCCGGCGGTGCCAACGGCATCGCCACCTACTGCAACACCATCATCATGATGCAGCACCAGAAGCGCCGCTTCATGGAGCACATCGACTATATCACCTCCTGCGGCTGGATGGACGGCCCCGGCGGCCGTGAGAAAGTGGGCCTGCCCGGCAACCGCGGCCCCCAGATGGTGGTTACCGACCTGGGCATCATGAAGTTCGACGAGCAGACCAAGCGCATGTACTGCGCCTATATGTTCCCCGGCGTCACCCCCGAGATCGTCCAGGAGAACACCGGCTTTGAGATCGACTGCTCCAAGGCCGAGATATTCCCCGATCCCGACCAGGAGATCCTGCGCATCATCCGGGAGGAGATCGACCCCGGTCAGGCTTTCATTAAGATTCCCAAGGAGTAATGAAAAAGCCTCCCTCTTTGAGGGAGGTGGCACGGCGAAGCCGTGACGGAGGGAGTTCGACAAACAGAGCATTTTCAGAAAACGAACTCCCTCAGTCACCGCCTGCGGCGGCGACAGCTCCCTCAGAGAGGGAGCCTGTGGATGTGCGTCCAGGCGAATCAGATAATATTTAGGAGGAGTTTACATTGGGTAATTATTCCATGCCCCGGTATTTCCAGAACATGCCCGTGGTGGGCAAGCCCGTGAAGGCCAACGCCGAGAACGTCAACGAGCTGCGGGCCATTGAGGACGACATCCACGCCCACATTGTGGACGCGCTGTCCAGCGGCAAGGCCGACGAGGACATGAACGCTAAGGGCCAGCTCACTGCCATGCAGCGCATCGCCCTGCTGGTGGACCAGGGCACCTGGTGCCCCCTGAACAGCCTGTATAACCCCGAGCACAACAAGAACGGTTCCACCTCCATTGTCAAGGGCCTGGGCCGTGTCAACGGCAAGTGGTGCTGCATCATCGCCAGCGACAACAAGAAGCACGCCGGCACCTGGGTGCCCGGCCAGGCCGACAACCTGCTCCGGGGCAGCGACACCGCCAAGCGGCTGCGCATCCCCCTGATCTACCTGCTGGAGTGCGCCGGCGTGGAGCTGGACAAGCAGGAGAAGGTCTACCCCAACCGCCGGGGCGGCGGCACCCCCTTCTACCGCAACTCTGAGCTGAACCAGATGGGCATCCCCGTGATTGTGGGCATCCACGGCACCAACCCCGCCGGCGGCGGCTACCACTCCATCTCTCCCACCGTGCTGGTGGCCCACCAGAAGGCCAACATGGCCGTGGGCGGCGCGGGCATCGTGGGCGGCATGAACCCCAAGCCCCATGTGGACATGGAGGCCGCCCTGGCCCAGATCGAGGCTACCAAGGGCCTGCGTGCCGACCCTCCCGGGTCCGTCTCCATCCACTACGGCGAGACCGGCTTCTTCCGCGAGGTGTACACCGAGCAGGAGGGGGTCATCGCCGGCATCAAGAAGTATGTCGACATGCTGCCCACCTTCGACCTGGAGTTCTTCCGGGTGGACACCCCCCAGTCCCCCGCTATGTCCGATGTGGAGCTGTATGACCTGGTACTGAACAACAAGAACCGCCCCTACGATATGTACTCCGTGTTGGGCCGCCTGTTCGACGGCAGCCAGTTCATGGAGTACAAGAAGGGCTACGGCCCCGAGATGATCACCGGCATCGCCAAGGTGGACGGCCTTCTGGTGGGCGTTGTGGCCAACCAGCAGGGCATTTTCCCCAACTATCCCGAGTATAAGATGGCCAAGTACGGCCAGGCTATGGGCGCGGGCGGCAAGCTCTACCGCCAGGGCCTGATTAAGATGAACGAGTTCGTCACCCTGTGCGCCCGTGACCGCCTGCCCATGGTCTGGATTCAGGACACCACCGGCATCGACGTAGGCGATGACGCCGAGGTGGCCGAGCTGCTGGGCCTGGGCCAGTCCCTGATCTACTCCATCCAGTCCTCCGGCCTGCCCATGATGGAGATTACCCTCCGCCGGGGCACCGCCGCTGCCCACTACGTGCTGGGCGGCCCCCAGGGCAACGACAACAACGCCTTCTCCCTGGGCACCGCGGCCACCGAGATCAACGTGATGAACGGCAAGACCGCCGCCAACGCCATGTACACCGGCCGTCTGGCCAAGGACCAGAAGGCGGGCAAGGACCTCCAGCCCACCATCGACAAGATGAACGCCCTCATCGACGACTACAATGTGAAGTCTCAGCCCCTGTTCTGCGCCCAGGCCGGCCTGGTGGACGAGGTTGTCGATATGCCCATGATGCGCAACTACATCGTGGCCTTCGCCGACTCCTGCTACCAGAATCCCGCCTCCATCTGCCCCTTCCACCAGATGCTGCTGCCGCGCACCATCAAGGATTACGAGGATGGGCATAAATAAAATTTGCGCAATTTATATGTAGGGCGCGACGACCCGGCGCGCCGCTTCCGGGTCTTTGCGGAGGTCTGTGAAAACGGGCCGCCGGGGTCGTCGGCCCCTACACAGCTCCACAAGAATCACAAGGAGAAACAACCATATGAGTATCTACACCCTGGGAATCGACATCGGTTCCACCGCCTCCAAGTGCATCATGCTGGCCGACGGCAAGGAGATTGTGGCCAAGTCCCTCATCGCGGTGGGGGCGGGCACCAGCGGGCCCCAGCGGGCCATCGACCAGGTGCTTCAGGAGGCTGGCAAGACCCGGGAGGACATGGCCTTTATCCTGGCCACCGGCTACGGCCGCAATTCCCTGGAGGAGTTCGCTGACAGCCAGATGAGCGAGCTGAGCTGCCACGGCAAGGGCGCGGCCTTCCTCTTTCCGGAGGTCAGTACCGTCATTGACATCGGCGGCCAGGACGTGAAGGTCATGCGGGTGGAAAACGGCGTGATGACCAACTTCCAGATGAACGACAAGTGCGCCGCCGGCACCGGCCGGTTCCTGGACGTGATGGCCCGGGTGCTGGAGGTGGACGTGGAGGATTTGGGCACCCTGGGGGCCCAGTCCACCAAGTATGTGGGCATCAGCTCCACCTGCACCGTCTTTGCCGAGAGCGAGGTCATCAGCCAGCTGTCCATGGGCACCGACAAGCGGGATATCATCAACGGCATCCACCAGTCGGTGGCCAGCCGCGTGGCTGGACTGGCCCACCGCATCGGCGTGCAGGACCAGGTGGTCATGACCGGCGGCGTGGCCCAGAACACCGGGGTGGTGAATGCCCTCCAGGAGGCCCTGGGCCGGACCATCCACACCTCACCCCTGACCCAGTATAACGGCGCTCTGGGCGCGGCCCTGTTCGCCTATCAGAAGTACCAGAAGTCTCAAAAGTAAGGAGGAAATTCGGAGTGGACCGCTTTCAAAAGATTTACAGCCAAGGTGTTGTAAATATCATTGAGATTTGGGTTGACCGCGAAACCGGCGTAAACTATGTCTGGCGTAAGGACGGGTATTCCGGAGGGCTGACGCCCCTTCTGGACGAGAACGGCAAGCCCGTTGTGACGAAACTCTAATATGTAGGGGCGCACATTGTGCGCCCGCGATAACGCATTCAAGTTTTAGCATACGGGCGCACAATGTGCGCCCCTACAACCTGACACAATACAAATTTGGTTAGGAGGAATTTACCATGGCAAAAGAAGTTAGCCCCGGCGTAAAGGCCCTTCGCAAGGTGGTGGACGACGTCCACGCCGACGCCCGTCAGGCCGCCAAGGAGGGCAAGCTGGTGGGCTGGTCCAGCTCCAAGTTCCCCTGCGAGCTGGCCGCCGCCTTTGATCTGAACGTGATGTACCCCGAGAACCAGGCCGCCGGCATCGCCGCCAACCGGGACGGCGAGATCATGTGCCAGGCCGCCGAGGACCTGGGCTTTGACAACGACATCTGCGGCTACGCCCGCATCTCCCTGGCCTACGCCGCCGGCAAGCGGGCCTCCCGCAAGTTCGACCCCGAGACCCTGGAGTATGTCATCAACCCCGCCAGCGGCCGGCCCCTGAAGGACGAGAACGGCAAGGTCGTGATTGACCCCGAGACCGGCAAGCCCAAGAAGGACCCCAAGACCATGCAGCCCTACACCGTGCTGGACGACATCTACGAGATCGAGGCCCTGCCTGAGACCACCGAGAAGGAGATCGCCTACAAGAACTTCCGTCGGGAGGCCATCAAGCCCTACCGTCAGATGCGGATTCCTCAGCCCGACTTCGTCCTGTGCTGCAACAACATCTGCAACTGCATGACCAAGTGGTATGAGAATATCGCCCGGATGCGCAACATCCCTCTCATCATGATCGACATTCCCTACAACAACACCGTGGAGGTCCACGACACCAACGTGGCCTACGTCCGGGCCCAGTTCGACCAGGCCATCCACCAGCTGGAGGAGCTCACCGGCAAGAAGTTCGATGAGGAGAAGTTCAACCAGGCCTGCAAAAACGCCAACCGCACCGCCAGTGCCTGGCTGCGGGTGTGCGACTACCTCCAGTACAAGCCCGCCCCCTACTCCGGCTTCGACCTGTTCAACCACATGGCCGACATCGTCACCGCTCGGGCCTACCCCCAGGCCGCTGAGGCCTTCGAGCTGCTGGAGAAGGACCTGGAGCAGGCCATCAAGGAGGGCACCACCACCACGCCCTTCCCCGAGAAGTACCGCGTGATGTTCGAGGGCATCCCCTGCTGGCCCAAGCTGCCCAACCTGTTCAAGCCCCTGAAGGAGCACGGGGTCAACGTCACCGCCGTGGTGTACGCCCCCGCCTTCGGCTTCGTCTACGACGACCTGGACGGCATGGCCCGGGCCTACTACAAGGCCCCCAACTCGGTGTGTATCGAACAGGGCGTTGACTGGCGTGAGGGCATCTGCCGGGACAACAAGGTGGACGGCGTTCTGGTCCACTACAACCGCTCCTGCAAGCCCTGGTCCGGCTACATGGCCGAGATGCAGCGCCGCTTTACCGCGGACCTGGGCGTGCCCTGCGCCGGTTTCGACGGCGACCAGGCCGACCCCCGCAACTTCAACGAGGCCCAGTATGAGACCCGGGTCCAGGGACTGGTGGAGGCCATGGAGGCCAACGCCGACAAGAAGGAGGGCTGAGCAATGAGCATGGAAAAGATTGAGGTTCTGCTGAAGGAATTTGCCGAGGTCTCCGAGCACCCCCACCGCCAGATTGAGGCCTTCAAGGCCGAGGGCAAGAAGGTGGTCGGCGTTCTGCCCTACTACGCCCCCGAGGAGCTGGTGTACGCCGCCGGCATGGTGCCCATGGGTATCTGGGGCAGCAACAAGAAGACCATCTCCCACGCCAAGGAGTACTGCGCCACCTTCTACTGCACCATTGCCCAGCTGGCCCTGGAGATGCTGCTGGACGGCACCCTGGACGATCTGGATGGCCTGATTACCCCCACCATCTGCGACACCCTGCGCCCCATGAGCCAGAACTTCCGTGTGGCCATGGAGGGCAAGCTGCCCTGCATCTTCCTGGCCCACCCCCAGCAGCGCAAGCCCACCTTCGGGCTCCAGTTCACCATGGACCAGTACCAGCATGTGAAGGGCGAACTGGAGAAGATCTCCGGCAACACCATCACCGACGAGGCCCTGCGCACCGCCATCAAGGTGTATAACCGCAGCCGGGCTGCCCGCCGGGAGTTTGTGGTGCTGGCCGGCCAGCACCCCGACGCGGTGTCCGCCGTGGCCCGCTCCACCGTGCTCCGCTCCGCCTGGTTCATGATTAAGGACGACCACACTGCCAAGCTGGAGGCCTTGAATGCCGAGCTGAAGGCCCTGCCCGCCTGCGACTGGAAGGGCAAGAAGATCGTCACCTCCGGCATCATCTGCGACAATCCCAAGCTGCTCCAGATTTTCGACGACAACCAGATCGCCATTGTGGCCGACGACGTGGCCCACGAGAGCCGCATGATCCGGGTGGACGCCGCCGAGACCGGCGACCCCATGATGGCCCTGGCCCAGCAGTTCGCCGACCAGGATTACGATATCCTGCTCTACGACGAGCACTCCAGCGAGAACCGCCGGGCGGACTTCGTGGTGAAGAAGATCAAGGACTCCGGGGCTCAGGGGCTGGTGCTGTTCATGCAGCAGTTCTGCGACCCCGAGGAGATGGAGTACCCCTACTTCAAGAAGGCCCTGGACGCCGCCGGCATCCCCCACATCAAGCTGGGTGTGGACCAGCAGATGCGGGACTTCGGCCAGGCCAGCACCGCCATCCAGGCCTTTGCCGACGTGCTGTAAGGTGTGACACTGTAGGGCGTGACGACTCGGCACGCCGTCCCGGTTATTCCGGGCAGACCCTGGAAGAACGGGCCGCCGGGGTCGTCGGCCCCTACAAATGTACAGTCCAGCACACGGGGCCTTACCGTGGTTGTGCTGTAAAAAAAGCGTTCAGTTGTAAGAAGCCTGTCTAATGTTATATTGACACTTCTCACAGAAAAATGGTATAATGTTCCCAATTTCGGCCCTCCTTCCGCCTGAACGGCGGGAGGAGGACCGCAATGCGCGTCCCGCCGCCGGATATGCCGGCTGGACCAAAATAATGTAAAGGGGAAAAAGAAGCTATGAATTACAATGTGACTGTCAACGGCAAGGTCTACAACGTCTCCGTTGAGAGGACCGGCGCCGCTGCCCCCGCAGCCCCTGCGGCTCCCGCGCCTGTGGCCGCCGCTCCTGTGGCCGCCCCCGTGGCAGCTCCTGCCGCCGCCCCGGCTCCCGCGCCCGCTCCGGCCCCCGCCGCTGCTCCCGCTGCCGTAGGCGCCGGCGAGACCGCCGTAAAGAGCCCCATGCCCGGCAACATCTTTAAGGTGGAGTGCTCCGTGGGCCAGTCCGTCAACGCCGGCGATGTGCTGGTGGTGCTGGAGGCCATGAAGATGGAGATTGAGGTCTCCGCCCCTGTGGCCGGCACCGTCAAGGCCGTGTCCGCCTCCGTGGGCACCGCCGTCAACACCGACGACCTGTTGGTTACCCTGGGCTAATAGGGGGTACGATCGATGCCTAGTGTTAATAAAGCGATTATCCACCCCTTTGACCCACTGAGCCTGCCTCAGGCTCTGCTGGTTGCCGTCTCCGGTCTGCTGGTGGTGTTCGTCATGCTGGCTATGCTCATGGTGGTGATTATCGTCACCTCCAAGATTGTGGCCGCGATTGAGGGCAAGAGGAAGCCCGCCGCCGCTCCCGTCAAGAAGTCGGCTCCCGCCCCTGCGGCCAAGCCGGCTGCGGCTCCCGCCGCCCCCGCCCAGGACGAGGGCGAGCTGGTGGCTGTGATGATGGCCGCCGTGGCCGAGGAGTCCGGCATGCCCATGGGTTCCTTCCAGATTACCAACATCGCCCCCGCCGCTGCGGCTCCCGCTCCCGCGCCTGTGGCCGCCGCCCCCGTGGCAGCAGCTCCCGCCGCCGCCCCGGCTCCCGCGCCTGCTGCGGCTCCTGCCGCGCCTGCCGCCGGTGAGACCGCCGTGCGCAGCCCCATGCCGGGCAACATCTTCAAGGTGGAGTGCTCCGTAGGCCAGTCCGTCAACGCCGGCGACGTCCTCGTGGTGCTGGAGGCCATGAAGATGGAGATCGAGGTGTCCGCCCCCGTGGCCGGCACCGTCAAGGCCGTGTCCGCCTCTGTGGGCACCGCCGTGAACACCGATGACCTGCTGGTCACCATCGGTTGAAAGGAGGGGTAAAGTATGGAATTCTTAAAAGATGTAATTTTTGCGATTGCCAACGGTTCCGGCTTTGCTGCTATCCTTTCCCACCCTGAGACGGGACTGTTTGACTGGCGGACCCTTGTGATGCTGTTCATCGCCTGTGTGCTGCTGTACATGGGCATCGGCAAGGGCTATGAGCCTCTGCTGATGGTTCCCATCGCCTTCGGTATGCTGCTGGCAAACCTGCCCATCACCGGCCTGTTTGCCGAGCCTGTCTATGACGCCGCTACCCACAGTGGTACCGTCGGCTTCATGTGGGTGCTCTATCAGGGCGTCCAGTGGGCCATCTATCCGTCTATTATCTTCATGGGAATTGGCGCAATGACCGACTTTGGTCCTCTGCTGGCCAACCCCATGTCCCTGCTGCTGGGCGCTGCCGCTCAGCTGGGCATCTTCGCCGCCTTCCTGATGGCTCTGGTCCTGGGCTTCACACCCGCTGAGGCCGCCGCCATCGGCGTCATCGGCGGCGCCGACGGCCCGACCGCCATTCTGACGGCTTCCAAGCTGGCTGTGGGGCTGTTGCCCGCCATCGCCATCGCGGCATACTCCTATATGGCGCTGATTCCCATGATCCAGCCTCCTCTGATGAAGGCCCTGACCTCCAAGAAGGCCCGTCAGGTGAAGATGGGACAGCTGCGCCAGGTGTCCAAGACCGAGAAGATCATCTTCCCCATCGCCGTGACTATCTTCGTCGTTCTGCTGGTGCCCGACACCGCCCCCCTGATCGGTATGCTCATGCTGGGCAACCTGTTCCGTGAGAGCGGCGTTACCGAGCGCCTGTCCGACACCGCCCAGAACGCCCTCATCAACATCGTCACCATCCCCCTGGGCCTGTCCGTGGGCTTCAAGGCCGTGGGCAGCACCTTCCTGACCCCCAAGACTCTGGGCATCATTGTGCTGGGCCTGACCGCCTTCCTGCTGTCCACTGCCGGCGGTCTGATTCTGGGCAACGTGATGTACGCTGTCACCGGCGGCAAGGTCAATCCTCTGATCGGCTCTGCCGGCGTGTCCGCCGTGCCCATGGCCGCCCGTGTGTCCCAGACCGTGGGCCAGAAGGAGAACCCCTCCAACTTCCTGCTCATGCACGCTATGGGCCCCAACGTGGCCGGCGTGATCGGCTCCGCCTGTGCGGCCGGCTTCATGATCAAGGTGTTCGGCGGCTGAGTTCCGAAATTCTGCGGTTTCAACGCAAACCCGGCGCACTGCTTGCAGTGCGCCGGGTTTTGTCATGTGGGCCTCCAAAAAAACTTGAAAAAGTGGAAAAAACCTCTTGCTTTTTGGCGGAGACTGTGCTATAATAACCAAGCTGTCAAGGGGAACGCCCCTTGCGGTACGCGGCTGTAGCTCAGTTGGATAGAGTGACTGGCTACGAACCAGTAGGTCGGGGGTTCGAATCCCTTCAGCCGTACCACGCCGGAGCAAAGGAAACTTTGCTCCGGTGTTTTTTATGGATGTCGACATTGCAAGGCTTCCTGAATATGACAAGTCCCGCTTTTTGAAAAGCGGGACTTGTCAGTCTGGACTGTGGTGCCAAAAAAGATACATACCTTACACTCGCAAGATTACTTTCAGCTCATGTTTTACATCGCACATTTTCCAAGGAGCATCCCATTTAACGCGGATTTTTTGCTTAATCATATCCGCAGTATAGGAACAAAATCTGAACGCGCATTTATTTCTTTCCGGCGTTCCCTGGTGAGATTGCAGGATCGCCATTACAGTTTCAGGCTCTATACTTCCGCAAGCTGCCAGTGCATTACTGAGACTTGAGCGTAAAGAGCAAAACTCCTCCTCTTGAAAATCAGAGGACAGCGCAATGCTCATCAAGTCTTCCAGCAGCGGAAGTAATTCGGGATTTTGCAACGAAGAAATAGCTTCCGTTGGTCCATTAAGAAAATTATTTTTGTGTTCCGGTATCGTATGATTTTCTCTCGCCAGTCGGATGTACTCACACAGCGCTGTTTCACTTTCAAGAACTATCAAATGTGTCATCAATTCAAGAGAAGATTTGACTCGGAATTGCCGTTCCATTGCGATGCGTAAATGCTCTTTCGAGAGATTGGGACAAAGCCGTTCTATATCAAGTAGTGTACGTTCATCCGCAAAGGGAAGAAGTTCTTTCTGAATACAGTGAGCGCCGAAAACCTTGTATAAATACTCGATGGCGGCTGTTCTTGCAGATTCGTCTATCTTTACAGCCTCAACAGCGGCTTCCCGAATGTCCTCGCAGTCGTGTTCTGCGCAGTATTGAATATGATCTCGTAACACCAGCCCGTGAACTCTTTGCGCCTTCACGTTTTCCATAATACGGTGCCGAAGCGGCTCCTTGGAAATATGCGACTCTAAAAAAATATATTTTTGTGCGTCCTCTTTTTGGGAGAAGCAGTAATATGGAAGCTCCGTCATCTGTAAAAGCACGTTTTCTTCTGGAACAAGCCCTAAATATACAGAGAGAGAAACTGCTGCAATGACAAATATAGGGACTTGTGCGGATGTGTCTCTATATGTGACAGCATTTTCCAGGAGGTCTTGCCCATATAGGAGAGAGAGCATTTCCCTCAGGGCCGATTTCTGCTCGTCTGAAACTCGTATCGTTTTTACATTCTGAATAGATAAATGTGCCTCAAATATCACAAACCGATTCCAATCAAGTGTTTGGAGCGCATTTTTTGCTTTTTCTGATTCTTGAACATGACGGTGTAATCCGTAATTTAGCTCCATAAGCAAAGAGCCATATTCATATTTTCTTGCTGAATGGATTAGCTCTTTTACTGTTGGATCAGGCATACGTGATTTTTGAATGGAAAGTAAAAGTAGATCTTCTGCTTTTGCCCTGTTGAATAAAACATCAAAATAATCCTGCTCACGTTCTTGCTTCAATCTCTCATAGTCAATATGAGCTTTCCGCTCCGGGAGAGTAATACCGTCTATTTGTAGGACCAGGTCTTTATAGTATCGATATTCTGCGTCATGAGCGTGTCTTTCGACAAGCTCCCGGAATATCTTGTGGTTTTTCAATCTCCCATCACGATACGCATTGGCGGCATATGCCAGATGATCGGAGTGACAGAATAAGGCATCCAGATCAAAATATCGATCCACGGCATTGCAAAGGTCAATCACAGCCCGCTCAATGGTATTCGTTGCCTCAAAAAAATGAGCGGTGGCGTGCATTTTTCTATGCGAGCAGTGCTTTGATGAATAGATGTAGCTGTTTACGAGTGTTCGGTAATATGCTGTTTCCCCCTGTGAAAATTGCTCCGCCGCTTTCTCGCAGAGAACCTCATAAACCTCGTCCTCTTCATATATGGTCATCGGTCTTGCCTGCGCTAAAAATTGGAGGGCAATCTGAATGCTCTCCGGCTCAAACAACGCCTTTAAGCCATCTACTAAGGCGATGGTTTCATTTGCGATTCTGTTATTGCCGTGGGTGTATGCGATGCCATCCAGGAAAAATTGAACGTGGACGTTATGCTGCCCAGAGTAGGTCAATAGCTGATACATCCCCCAGCGCACATGAACCTCCGAACAATCCTTGTATTTCGCCACCAATTCAGCGGCAATCTCAGAGGTGATCAGTCTGAGTTTTGACAATGCCTCTAAAGCGTTATAGCAAAGCCCCTCATTTCCGTCGACAGGAGACATGCAACAGGACAACAGAGTCCGAGATGTTTCGTTCCGACGGCCAAAGAGGCGTGGAAAATGCCGTAACAGGTTTATTGCACAAATCTGAGAGGTTCTATGCACTGGGCAGCTGATTTTATCCAACAAAAACTCCAATGTTTCTTCACAGCAGGCAAAAGCTGCTAATTGCTCCAGAGTATACAGGCTGTTGCTGATCCAAAGCATGGCCTTTTCCCGCTCCAGAAAGATAGCCTTAAAAATGCCCGCCCGAACATCTGGTTCCAGATGATCGGGTTCAAATTTTACGAGTGCGGAAGGGATATGCTCTAAAATCCAGGCTTTTAAATCCCATGTCTGCTTCATGCTGGCGAAGAACCCAAATGTGTTGACCCAGGACATTTTAATATCCTGCCCATCGCTGAAATAACGAATCGCCTCATCCTGCGGTAAAACCGAGAGAAATCTGGCAGCCAAATACTCCTTAAAATTATTGTGTACGAAACGCCAGCACGTCCCTTCTTTTCGGAGCAAACCACTGTGCTTGAGAAGACTGCGTTCCTCCCATGTGAAAAGCTCCTGATATTCTATGACATCCTCCAAGACCGTTTTTTGCATCAGCTGCATGGCAAACGCAACCTTTTCCAAGAGGATAAATAAATCCCGCCGATGTTCCTCTAGACTTTTCTGAAATTTTTGGTCATCCAACTGGAAACTCTCTTTGACCAAATAGTCCATAACATCCGCTTTGCTGGGCAGCTGGCGATTCTTTTGGTAGAGCCGGACCAGCCGAGTCAAATAAAAGGGATTTTGCAGGAGATATTCTGTTCCAGCCTGATTGGCAGCAGCTATAAAGCTGGCCGCATCAACAGACTGGCTGGATAAATAATCCTGGATATCAGCATCCGTCAAATCATCCAAATCATAGACCTGGAATCCCCGGAAGGTTTGAGACTGGTTTTCAATTTCCGCATTGCAAAAGTTACTGCGGGAGGAAATGACTATTTTAACGGATGGATATTCCTTGATGAATGATTGAAGCCTCCGCATGAACTCATCGCGTTCATTTGCCTGCATCTCATCATACCCATCAAAAAGCAATACAAGATATTCCGGCGGCAGAGCGCGATACGATTCCGGCAGGAGCGTAGGGACCGGCTCTCTGCAATACAAACTCAAGGAATAAAGAAAAGGAAATTGGGATGTTTCGCACAGAACGCCGGCCAGATTTTGCAGCTCTATGCTTTTGCCTTGGCCAGCATCGCTGAGAAGCAACAGGTGATTGTTGACCTCAAGAGCGTCAGCCAGTAAAACAGATTGGTCTTCTTGAAAAGCTCTCAAAAATGTGTCAAGCATCGCGACCGCATGAGAGACTACCCTTCGCGGGATATAGTCGTTCGGGATATCATAGAAGATCTTGGAAACCGTATCTGGGGCAGCAAAAGGGGGAGTCGTCCTGTAAGCGACTAATTTATCCAACCCTTTCTGAAGTTGGTTTACTTTTTCTTCAATTCGATGGTCTGCGTGGTAGATTACCTTTTCCCCTGTGCTCATTTGCTGGAGCAGGCAAGATTCCAATTGGTCAATATAGTTCGAAAGAATCTTTTCCACATCATCCATATAGGGCAATGTATCTCTATGTGCTTTGAAGAAGTCCTCGATAAATTCCGCTTTTTCCTTGGATGAAAATAGAGAATCTCCCAAAACATCAAATTTCTTTCTTGCAAGATAGAGTTCCACTTGATCTGCGACAGGCGCCAGTTCCTCTGAGAGTGACGAAAAATCAAAAGTGCCACATAGGTTTTTCAGTTCTTGAGAAGCATGGAGTTTAGAGCCTGCCTGGATTACATCTCGGATTCCAGATGCTAAAGTCACAAATGAACTCAAATTTCCTGCTACTGACAGAAGACCCACTCCATCATCCCCTATTTTTAGTTTAGTATGGCCGCTTTGACGTC
This sequence comes from uncultured Oscillospiraceae bacterium, assembly GCA_910585815.1. Taxonomy (GTDB): domain Bacteria; phylum Bacillota; class Clostridia; order Oscillospirales; family Oscillospiraceae; genus Lawsonibacter. The sequence goes on from CAJUFJ010000022.1 coordinate 23,872, forward strand.
TGCATCAAAATGGTTCCCACAAACTGATGGTTCGTGTCAGCTTTAGGCTATTTTTCGAAATATTGTTCTTGCGGAACCAGTCTGTCCAATTGAACTTGCGCGTTTATACTGACATGGCAACAAACAACTGCGTTCTTTCTGGAGGAATTTTCTCCGTTGACAGCCGATTTAAGTCTTATGTTGTTTATTTACTAACTCACACATGTGAATGACTAAGGAGGAAAATTAAATGATCGTAAAGGAGTTTGTCAGTGCTTGCTGAGGAAAGCGCAGGGTTACTTAACACTTATATTGTATCACAGTATGCCATATCCGTCGAGACTATTTTCCAGTTTCAGCTTTTTGGTATACGCTGCATTTCTCCATATGCAGATATCCTGTCATGATACAATAAGGAATATCATAATGGAAAGGTGGTGCCATTTATGCCAAAAAGGTATTCAGGGGAATACAAGCAAGCAGCGATTCAGGATTGTCAAAATGGAATTCCTATTGATGAAGTAAGCCAAACTCGTGGTATTGCGGTCAGCACGATTTACCGTTGGCTAAAGGACTGCGCGGAGGAAATCCCTAATCCACACTACTCAGCCCTGCTTCGCAAAAAGGAGCATCTGGAGCATGTATTGGAAGTAATTCGTTTATCCGGCCTTATCGATGAGGTTTCATTGCGCAGACGGCTGGATATTCTGGAAACATTACACGTCCAACACGAGGAATGCAATGTCAATGAGCTCTGTGAAGCTCTGAATGTAGCCAGGGGAACATTTTATAACCACATTTTTCGCAGGGCGGACCGGAGTAAGTATGAGGAAGAACAGGCTCAGCTCATGCTGCAAGTACAGCAAATTTTTGATGACAGCCAGCAGCGTTTCGGGGCAGAAAAGATTCGGATCATCCTTGCCGAAAGTGGCATTCATGTGGGGAAAAAGAGAATCAGAGGTATCATGCAGGAGCTTGGCCTGGAGAGCATCCGAGAAAACGCGAAGAGAGATTACAAGAAGCGTCAAGAACATCAACGGAAAAATCTGCTGGATCAGAATTTTACGGCTAGTCGGCAAAATGAAATCTGGGTCAGTGATATTACATATTTCAAGATCAAAGATTATGGTATCTATTTTTGTGTAATCATGGACCTATTTTCGAGGAAGATTGTAGGCTATCGCATATCTCGGAAATGCAGCACACAATTGGTATCGTCTACTTTCCGAAAAGCGTTCCGAGATCGAGGGAATCCCTCTGATCTTACATTTCATAGTGACCGGGGTCCTCAATATGTTTCCGGGACATTTCATACATTACTAAAGAAATGTGGAATAAAGCAGTCATTTTCTAAATCTGGATGCCCTCATGATAATGCGGTGGCAGAAGCCTTTTTCTCGACATTTAAGAGAGAAGAAGCTTACCGCCATGAATATTCTTCGGAAGCAGATTTCCGAAAAAGCGTGGATGCGTATGTCGACTTTTACAATTATGTTCGACCTCATCAGACCTTGGCTTACAAGGCTCCGGCAAGATTTGAAGAGCTGTACGGAAAAGAAGAGACACAGGATTTATGAGAAATCCCGTGTCTAAAATGTGAACCTGAGTATGTTTTTTTGTGAAACATTTTCCCGTTTTTCAAAAAGACGTCTTTAGTGAGGTTTTTGGTAAACTCAGTCATTTCAATGGATACAGAGTGAAGCGGAGCCGCTTTTCGATAAAAAAGTTCGAAAAGCGGCTCCGCTTCACACCATCGTATCCGTTGCGGCGCAACGGTTTTTGTACTTTTGATGTATTCTCTTTTGCGAACTGTACAAGCCATAATTCTTATTAAAGTTATACCACAAAAGGGAGAGATTGTAAAGAGAAATTTGAAAACCACGAAAGAAGTTTCTGAAAATAGAAAGAGGAGCCGGGAATTGACTTTTCATCAATTCCCGGCTCCTCTTTCTATTCACAGTTTTAAGCGAATAATCTGTTCATACAGCAGGACATATTTTTCTTGGATGATTTTGTTGGTATGGTAATGCCCGAAAAAATGGTATTGGAACTGGCACCGCTGGGTGACCTCGTCGAGGAAATCCGTCAGCGCATCGGCCTGATAGAATCCACCGCTCAGTTCATCCTGCACAGAGGTGGAACAGCAGTGAGTGATAATGTAATCCACCTTCCAGCCGCATTTTTCCAGGCTGGCCCGCGCGATCTGGTACTCCTCCTCGCTGGGCAGTTCCTCCTTCCACCAGGAAACGTGGTTAATCCGGTACAGGGCTTTGCTGCTCTCCAAACGCTTTTGTTTCTCCTCGAACTCTGGGTCGTCCGGTTCCAGAATGCCGCCAGCGATGTCGTGGCTGCTGGCCCCTCCCATTGTAAAAAACTTTTTCCCCTGTATGTCGTACACCTGTCCCCGCATCAGGTGGATCACCGAGGGGCGGATACGCTGCACCAGTCCGCCGTTCCACTCCTCCACAGGATACTTGGACAGCAGGTCGTAGTTTTCGTGGTTGCCTGTCACGAACAGGGTGGTATAAGGCTTTTGTTCCAACCAGTCCAGCCAGTGATTGTCTTCGGTACCTTCATCCCAAACACCTCCAAAGTCACCGCAAATGATCATGCAGTCTCTTTTGGCCAGTCCTGTCTGTTCATAGAAGATGGTATTCTCAAACCGCTTGAAATTTCCATGTGTGTCACCTGTTATAAATATAGCCATAATGCCCTCACTTTCCTATCTTGATTCTAGCACAAACTCTGCTCGATTTCTACATCCGTGTCTTGAATCTTGACCAGGACCGTCTCAGAGTTCACTACCGTGATCTTTTCTACGAATCTGCGGGTAATGATATCGTCATACTCCGCGAACTTCATTTCCTGCTGTTCCAGCCACTCGTCCCTCTCCCGCTGTCTGGATGCCTGGAGAATCTGCTGTTTTTCATCCTGCTGATGTGCCGCCATCTGGTCCAGGATGTCCTGCTTCTCCTCGGCCAAGGCCTTGAGTTGGGCGTTCAGCTCTGAGTTGCCCATGTTGGCCAACACCTTGTCCAGCAGGGCATCTTGTTCCGCCGACAGCGCCTTTAATCGATCCTGGAGGGACAGCAGGCTCACACCGTCCTTACTGCCGTGGCTTTGGACGATCTCCGCTATCGCCAAGGCATCCTCTATCACCTTGGCCCGGTCGGCACCGTACCGATTCAGGGCAGCTACGATGGCGTCGTGCAGCTTGCCCTCATCCAGGGTAGGAGAGCTGCGGCAGTATTTCGTACCGTACTCCAGGCGGGAAACGCACCGCCAGACAATCCGCTTTTTCCCGTTTCTGGACCAGGTACACCGCTTGTAGGGGGTCCCGCACTCCCCACAGATCAGCAGCTCGGACAGGGCGTACTTGGCGGAATACTTGCCCTGCTCGGTCTTGCCTGTTTTTTGCATTACCTTCCGCTTGCTGGTCCTCCGGGCCATCTCCTCCTGTACCCGCTGGAACAGTTCCTTGGGGATGATTCCCGGATGATGATTTTCGATATAGTACATAGGCAGTTCTCCCTGGTTTTTGACCACCTTTTTACTGATGCAGTCGGTTACATAGGTCTTTTGCAGCAAGGCATCTCCGATGTATTTTTCGTTGGTGAGAATGCTGTGGACCACACGGTGGGACCACCCAGCGAGGCCGGCGGCCGTGGGAACATTGTCCGCCTCCAGCTCCTTTTTGATCTCGCCCTCGCTGGCCCCCTCCAGGTAACGACGGTAGATTCTCCGCACTGTCTCCGCTTCCTCCGGGACGATCTCCGGCTGGCCGTTCTCGCCTCTGCGGTAACCCAACAGTTTCTTGTATTGGAAGTGAACGATACCATCCTTCATCCCAAACTGCTTCCCCTGTCTGACATTTTTACTGAGGGATTCACTCTCCGCCTGGGCAAAGCCGCTGAACAGGGTGATGAGGAACTCACTGGACTCGGTGAGGGTGTTGATGTTCTCCTTTTCGAAGATCACACCAATGCCGTTGGCTTTGAGGACGCGCACCGTGTCCAGGCAGTCCACTGTGTTCCGGGCGAATCGGGAGAGGGACTTGGTGAGGATCATGTCAATGCGGCCCCGCTTGCAGGCGGCGATCATCCGCTTAAATTCCGTCCGCTTCTTCATGCTGGTGCCGGTGATGCCCTCATCGGCGAATGTCAAGCAGGGACTAATAGAAAATTGTAAACAAATTGTGAACATTGTCGAACGCAACCACCGTTTATAGAAAGGGAACGCAATCACATTTGAAAGTATAGATAGGTACTTTTATTTATTCTGCTTTGGCAGATTCTATTCCTTCTCTAAATCAAACCGCCGATGTTGTCATCAATGATATTGATAAATGCTGTACGGATATAAAGTCAGGGCTTTCCCATCTGAATTTATCAGATAGAAAAGCCCTGACCTTTTACTGTATCGTTTTGCCGCTAACGCACCTTGTCCAGCGAAATGCCGCTTTCTTTCATCAGTGCCAGCAGTATGTCCGTACTGGTCTGCGGTATGGTGCCATCAGCACACACTACTTCGACAAACTGATCTTCCAGCCAGCGCAGATAAGCGTCTGTCTTTCCCGCATCCCGCCCCAAGCGGGAGAGGTTTGCCACCAGCAGGAGATCAGCTTTACCAGCGGCCACCGCATTGGAAACCTCGGCCAGACCTCTGCGGGAGAAGTCCATCCCACTGGCCTGCTCAACGGTAGTCCCTACGATCTCAAAGCCCTGCTTTTCGGCATACGCTTCCAAGTTTGCCTGCTGCGCCGCCAGCGCATGGGCGTCAGGGTACGCAACCCTGCAATAAATCCAAGTTCTCTTATGCTCCATGTTGCTATCCTCCCTCCAAATCCAGCACCATTTTCTTGTATTCATCCCGGTAATTCCAGATAATTTCCAGCCGTCCGCCGGGGTAAACATGGATTCCGCTCAAAAGGTCCGATAGGATTTCCTGCGTGATCTCTTTCATATCCGCTTCAACATAGGATCGGAAGCGGACAATAAATTGATTTTGCAGCTCTCCATCCTCGCTGATATTCTCCAGCTTGGCTTCCCATCCGGCAAGCTGTTCAGCGGCGGCATCCCGCTTTTGGGTGGCGGCGGCTTTAGCGGCAAGATACTCCGCCTTGCTGATGTCCCCCAGCCCAAAGGAGGTATAGAGGTCCTTGATCTGCCGCTCCAACTTGCTGTGAATCTCTCGCAGAGCGGCAATGTTTTTTCGCAGAGCGGCGGTATCCGTTTTCTTGCGCTGGTGGCGTTCCTCCCAAATGCGGGACATTTCCACCGCGGCCATAGCTTGGACATGAAGCCCGTCCAGAACAGCCTCCAGAATATCCGCTTCGGGTACACGCTCTGACGGGCAGGCAAAGGCATCGCTGACACGGTAGGTGCGGCAGTAGTACACGGGATGTTTCGCCCTTGAACGGGCCATCGTGTAGCTGCATACACCGCACCGAACCTTGTGCCGCAGTACCCACTCGCTCAAGTTGATGCCGTCGCGCTCCATAAACTCCCGCATGGCAAGCTGGGCCTTGTCAAATTCCGCTTGGGTCACAATGCCGTCATGGGTCCCAGCCATGGTGATCCACTCCGCTTTACGAACTTTCACTGTATGATGATGCCCGACTTGATCCCGCATCCGCTTCCCATATACGTTGGTCCCAATATACCGTTCGTCCCGCAGGATTTTAGCGATCAAACTCCCTGTCCAGATGTTTTCGTTCTGGACGCTGGGCCAGCTTGTTCTGGAACAGCCCGCCGCCCGCTTATAGAGCATGGGCGTGGGAACGGCTTCCCTATTCAAGACCTTGGCGATATGTTCAGCCGGGTGTCCACTGCCCATCATCCGAAAAATGCGGCGCACGACCTCCGCCGCTGGCGGGTCGATCAGAAGATGGTTCTTGTTTGCCGGGTCCTTGACAAAGCCATAGGGAGCGAACGGTGATAGGAAGTCCCCCCGCTGGGCGCGAAAGCGTTTTGCTTTCCGTACCTTCCGGGAGAGGTCCCGGCTGTAAAAGTCGTATAGCAGGGTCTTAAAGGAAGTATCCAGACTGTCCACGTCTAAGGGCCGGATGCTGTCATAGCCGTCATTGACGGCTATGAAGCGCACCCCCAAGAAGGGGAACACACTGGAAATGTAACTGCCCACTGTGAGATAGTCACGGCCAAAGCGGGACAAATCCTTGACCACGATACATTGGATCATTCCCGCCCTTGCTTGGGCGATCATCTCCTGGACGGCGGGCCGCTCAAAGTTCTTTCCGCTCCACCCATCATCACAAAACTCAATGATGTTCGTACCGGCCAACTCCGGCATCCGGCTGATAAAGGCGTCCAGCAAATCCCGTTGATTAGCGATGCTGTTGGATTCCAGCTTTCCGCCCTTCCTCAGATCATCGTCCTCGGAGGACAGCCGCACATATTTTGCGGTGGTAGCCATCATGCTGGCACCGCCTCTCCCTCGGCCTCCAAAAGCTGGAGCAGGGCGCGGTATTCATCCCGATACCGCAGGGAGATAGAGATACGATTGTCCGCATCCACCTCCACACGGTCGATCAGCGCATGGGCCATATCCTCCGTCAATTCCGTATCTGCCCGGAACTGCCCGCAGGTGGTCAGCCACGGATTTTCAACCGTCTGCCGCCGTTCATCCTGCTGCTGGCGTTCCAACGCCTCCAACCGCTTCTGCGCAGCCTCTCCTTCGGTTTGATACTGCTGGCGCAGTTCCGTATATTCCCGCTCTGTCAACAGCTTATCATGGTAATTTTGAAACAAGCTGTCATAGAGCCTGCCAGCCCGTTCTACCGCCTGCTTTGCGGCGGTGATCTCACGCTTCAAAGCACCCTCTTGGCTGATAACCCTTGCGGAGTGGCTGTATGCCCGCGCCAGCTTTTCCATTTTACCTGCCAGCGCGATCTCCTGCCGCAGCGTGTCCCACAGGATTTCCTTCAGCTTTGTCTCATGAAGATATTTCTTTGGGCAGGAGGCTAAATCCGCCGTGTGGGACGGGCAGATATAGACGTAGTAGCGATTTTTCCCTCTGTTGGTAACAGACTTATACCGCATCAGAGGCCGCTTGCAGTCCGCACAGAAGATCAGCCCCCGGAGGATGTTGGGGGTCGTTCCCAAATAATCATACCGGCCCAGCCTCTCCTTGTAGGCATTGCTGGCCTCCGCCGCCATCGTCTGGACCGCAAGGAAGGTTTCTTCCTCTATCAGCGGCTCATGGGTGTTGCGGACGATCACCCACTCGGATTCCGGCGCTTGATAAGGCTCCCGGCCCTCGGTGAAGCCGGAACGCTTGCGGCCCTGTACCATGTGGCCCAAGTAGACCTTGCTGGTCAGCACTTTCTTCACAGCGGCTACAGTCCACCGGGAATTGGCGTAGGACGGACATTTTGCGATTCCTTTCAGGCAGAGATACCGGCCGGGGGAAGGGACTTCCCGTTCATTCAGTTTCCGGGCGATCTGCTGGTAGCTGATTCCCGTAAGCCGCAGGGCAAAAATCTCACGCACCACCGGCGCGGTTTCCTGATCTGGCTCAATGCGGTGTGGGTCGCTGGCACATTTCTGATAGCCATACGCCGCCCATGCGCCGATGAACTCTCCCTTCTGCTGCTTCGTCACCAAGGCGGAACGGGACTTTCTGCCAATGTCCTTGCTGTAAACCTCGTTGATGATATTTTTCAACGGCACAATGTAGCCGTCCGCCGTCCGTTCGGCGGTCAGTGTGTCAAAGCTGTCGTTGACGGCAATAAAGCGAACGTCCAGATAGGGAAAAATCCGCTCCAGATAGTTGCCGGTTTCTTTGTAGTTGCGGCCAAATCGGGATAAATCTTTGACCACGATGCAGTCAATTTTTCTGGAGCGTACATCATCCATCAGCCGCTCAAAGTCAGGCCGCTCAAAATTTGTCCCTGTCCGTCCGTTATCGCAGTAGAGGCCGCAAAACTGCATATCTTCCTGGGCCTCAACAAAGCCCAAAACAAGCCCCTTTTGTGCCTCGATGGTATCCGCACCGGGCTTGCCGCTGTCCTCCACCGACAGCCTGACATAACAAGCCGTCTGGTAGAGCCGCACTTTCGGGACCTCCGGCGCGGGAACTGGCAGGATGGGATTGACCTTGCGTTTTGTTCTTGCCATGTTAGACCGCCTCCTTCCCGGAGGACAGCTTCTGTGCCTGCAAGAGCAAATCCATCTGACTGCGAAATTCATTGTGCCAGCGGTAGACGATCTCTACACGGTGTCCACGAAAAATCAAAATACGTTCGACCAGCGTCACGATGATGGAGCGTTCCAAGCCAGTGATATTCCGGTGCTTGCGGAACTGCTCCATCCACCCCCGGTCCTCATGCTCTATTTCCCGGCCCATTTCCTCTTGAATGGCCTCAGCTTGGGCCTCGGCTTCGGCACGACGGCGGGAGTAGGTCCTTTTCAAGTCTTGGTATTCGTCCCTGTCGATTATGCCATCGGCAAGGCTTTCATAGAGGGTACTCAAAAGGGCCTGATTGCGGTCAATTTCCTCCCACTTCTTGTCCAGCCGCGCTTGGAGCTTCCGAACGCCAGCCTGCTGAAGCTGGGCCGTATCGGTCAATTCCAACAGGTCGGAGAGGTCGATCACATCCCGAATATGCTTTTTCAACGCCTCCAGCACGATCTCATCCAGCGCAATATCCCGTAGGCTGTGAGCGGAACAGGTCTTGTGTTCCTTATGGGCGGCACAGACGTAGTAGACGTACTTCCTCTTGCCAGAGGGAACGGTTTTCCGTACCATGGCGCTGCCGCACTCGCCGCAGTACACCATGCCGGAGAACAGCTCCACCGCCTTGCCGCTGACACTGGTTCGCGTGTCCAGGGCAAGCACCTTCTGGACACTCTCAAAATCATAGCGGTCAATGATCGCCTCGTGACAGTTTTCAACCACCGCCCATTGCTCACGGGGCTTGTTCACCAGCCGCTTCACCCGGTAGCTGGGGGTGGTCACACGCCCCTGCTCCAGTACGCCGGTGTAGACCGGGTTTTTCAGAATCCGCAGCACCATCCCGGCGTCCCACACGGATTCCTCCTTCACCCGGAAGGAAGTGGAGTAGCGCATCCCCAACGAACGCTTGTAATCCATTGGAGTAAGGATACCTGCCGTTGTCAGGCGGTCCGCGATATCCCCCGCACTGACGCCCTCCAATTTCCACTTGAAAATGTCCCGTACCACATCTGCGGCGTAATCATCTGCCAGCAGACGGTGACGGTTCTCCGGGTCCTTCCGGTAGCCAAAAACAGCAAAAGAGCCAATGAAATCTCCGCGCTGGCGTTTGATTTCAAGCTGGCTCCGAATCTTGATCGAGGTATCCCGGCAATATGCCTCGTTTATGAGGTTTTTGAAGGGAATGATCAGCTCATCGGATTCCACATTGCTGTGCAGGCTGTCGTAGTTGTCATTGATGGCGATGAAGCGCACACCCATGAAGGGGAAAATCTTCTCGATGTATTCCCCCACGCCCAAGTGGTCCCTGCCGAAGCGGGACAAATCCTTGACTACGATGCAGTTGATCTTGCCAGCCTTGACCTCGGCCATCATCTCTTGAAATGCCGGACGGTCAAAATTGGAACCCGTATAGCCGTCGTCCACTTTCATGCCGCACTCCCGCAGCTCCGGGTTGCGCGACAAATAGTCACGGATCAAGTCCTTCTGGCCCGTAACGCTGTTGCTTTCCTCCTTGTCGCCGTCCTCATGGGACAGGCGGACATATCCGCAGGTATTCCATACCTGTTCTTGGGTCTTGTTCATGTTCTTCTCTCCTGATCGTTAAAGTCTAATCAGCAAAACACTTTAACCACCAGGGGAGCGCCGGGTCGTCCTGTTGGCATCACGTTAACATAACTTCCGGCAAATGTCCAGAGTGTTTTGCAAAAAATTTTTCTGTCAGCATTTTGAACGTATGTAGGAGAGCATCCTGTCCTCCAAGCTCACGTCTGTATCGGTGAAGCTGACCTTCACCACATATTTTCCATGGCGGTAGCAGTAAGGATTGCCGATTTGACGGATGAAGTCCAGAATCCGCTCCCGCTTGGGAAGATCATCGTTGACCGTCACATCCCGAATGTCCCGCAGGGTTTCCGGGTCAACGGTGCGAATATCCACGTTCTGCATCGCCTCGATCTGTTCTCTGGTAAAGGCGCACTGTTCCATATAATTCCTCCCTTCTAACTCAGACTATGCTTGTACGGCCTGTCCATATTCCGAATAAGAAACAGCGCCGCAGACCGTTTTCCAGTCTGCGGCGCTATGTGCGGCGGCGCATTATCGTTTGAAGCGGTAGGGCAGCTCCGCACCCCCGCCGTTGTACTTGTCCAAAATGATACGGGCGAAGCGCAGGCCAACATCCGCCTCAATGCGGCCCAAGCGAATGATCTCATCCGGGCTGACGATGGACAGCCGCCGGCTAAACGCCCGGTCACTCAGTTCCGCCTCATAGGTCTTGACGAACAGAGCCATGCCGGAGAGCATAGAGGCCCGGAGGGAGTTGGGCGTGCCCTGCCACGCTCCAGCCAGCAGGGACAGCATACGGGTAAATGCCTCGCCGCCGAGAAGCTGATGGGCATTGATAAGGGCGCGGATGGGGGCGATCTCAAATGGTTCGCCGGTCGGCTCCGTCAGCGCCCACACAAAGCCAACATCCTCCACCAGACATTTGATCTCCATGATCCTGGCATCCGCACCGGATTCCACCAGGGCTTTGGTATGCTGGCGCGGGGTCAGGGGACGCTTGCCCTTGTCCAGTTTGGCATACAATTCCGCCTCCTGCTCGTAGGTCATGCCGGTGTAGATCATACAGGGGACAATCACATCTCCGCCGCCCGCCATCTGACGCATAGCGGCAATCCGGTTCTGCCCATCCACTACATTGAATTTGCCATCCCGAAAGCTGACAATGACGGGGTAGAGTTCCCGGCTGTTCCAGTTGCGGATCAGCTTGTCCACGTTCTTCTGCTCCACAGGCCGCTGGTAGGGCAGGCCAGAGGTCAGTCTGGCGGTGGATAGGGTACGGATAGCGCCAGGATTGCTATACTCCACTTCGGCAGGAGGGAAAAGGGCCTGCTGTTCCGGTTTGGGCGAGCTGTGCTTCTTACGGTAGCTCATTTCTTCATGCTCCCTTTCATTTGTTGTAGTAGATCATGGATAGCGGCTGAGATCGTGCCGAACCGCTTTTGAATGTAGTCAAACTGCGCTTGGGATATATCAGGGAATACTACAGTGCAGAAGGGGTCGCTATACCACGCAAACTCCCGGTGGAATTTCTCAATGAAAGAATCCAGCTCTGCCAACAGCGCATCCGGGGTATAGCTGCAATCCTTATCATGGTTTTTCAGATCGGCTATGGATTCTTCAAAGGAGGCATAATGCCTGCCACTGAACGAGTAGGGGACAGAGGGCGGAGGGGCCTCTTGTTTTTGGCCTGATGGGGGCGGTTCACCAGCTTCCACGGAATGGTTTTTGCTTTCTACTAACTGGACTGCGGCCTCCGCTTGCTGCTCTGGAGGTAAGCGGGATAGTTTTAGGGCATCCGATTTTGTGACCTTGGCATCCTTGATGATTTTCTTTGCCTCTGGCGTCAAGTTTTTTGCTGTTTGAAGCTCCCGGCGCACGGTCCGAGGGTCAACGCCTAATCTGTCAGCGGTATCATCGACAAAGGATTTTGTGGTGGCGGACATTTTGTCCGCCACCACTTTCTGATGTTGATTGCCACGGAAAGCCCCACCCTCATAGGTTGCCTTTGTCTCCGGGTGCAGACTTTCGTAGATTTCCTTCCGCCGCAGGAGCAATTCCCGAAATTCATCGTCAGATAAATCTTTGCGGACAAAATTCTCGTCTATCTCCGCCAGAGCCACTTGCAGGCCGTCCAAATTGCTGACAGTACACTCAATCTCCGTCCGGCCCAGCAGCTTCATAGCCTCCAGCCGGTGAAGCCCAGCGATCAGCGTATAGCTCTGGTCCACCATGATAGGGTTAATCAGCCCCACCTCCAAGATACTGTCCGCCAACTCCTTCACGTCACCCGGACGGACCTCCCGCCGTCCGGGATTGATCGAGATTGCGCTGACTGAAATAAGCAAAGCACTCACCTCCCCAACTATGGGCCGTATTATCGTTTGTCCTCGTTGGATGGAACACCTAAAGCCACAGTGAGCTATGGCGTCAGGTCTTTCATCCAAGTAGGAAAGACCGCGCCGGTCTTGATCGTGGCCTCATTCTTTGAAGCATCGTGACCGGCGCGGGTTCCATTGAATATCCTTTCTCAAAATGTGTGCCGTATTATCGGGCGGCATGACCGCCTTACTGCTCTCCCCCGGCACGGGAGTATGTAAGCCCAACCATGGCGGGTTGACGCGGTGCCAGCAGACGGTGGCGGCAGGTGACTAAGCTGCCCAGGCCGTTCCCCCAGCATCTCCCTTTTACCCTGCGATACGGGTGTTTGCGGTGCCTCCCGCGTCTGCGGCGTTGCCAACGCCGGACAGTCGTCCAGGTGTCGCTCGTACCTTTGATACTATCGTTTTGACGGGCAGGGAACGAGGGTCCACCCCCTTTCGTTCGTTCCCGGACCGCAGGCAGTCTTGGCGATTGTGCGGCTGATGCAGGATACAGCACTTACATACTGATTATGAGCGGGAGCTTGTCCCACTGTTTGTCAAGGTGCTGGGGGATTTGCGGTTGTCAAGGAGCAAACTGGACGAGGATGCTGTTGAGAGTATCAAGATCATCCCCAACAAGATGTTCCCTTTGCTGGATCAGCAGAGAGACTTGTCGCGGATTAAGTGTTCTGCGATGGAGGTAATATCCATTCGCAACTCTCACACCCCCGCCGTAACCACGGAAGGTTTCGATGGGATAAGAACACATGAGTATGGCAACATCGCGGCAAATCGTTCTTCTGGAAACGTGAAATTCAAACGCCAGATTGTCGTATGTATCATGCCGTCTATGGCACAGTACCTCCAACAGTTCTTGCCGCCGTTCACTTGGACTCATGCGCTCACCCCCCTTCGATGCTCCTGGGGAGATGCTAAAAAACTTATGGGACGGCTTTTGTCCCATTCCTCAAAGTTTGTAGAGGAAATTTTGGATACTTGGATTTTTTGCACTACATTACCTCCGAAAATCTGAATGTGCTGGAGTTTCAGACTTCCGTGGAGGCCCACGGCACCGGAGGAAGCAGGCGTATTTCGACCTAAACCGACAAAAGAAACCGCCAGAGAGCTTGCTGAACTCTCTGGCGGTTTGCCTTCCTGCCGGACACTCGGCAGGATAACGCCTTCTGAAAAGGTCGAATTTTGCGGTTTTTAACTTATGGTAACCCTCATAGACTGCAACAGTTTTTTTAGTGAATCACCGAATCTCTTGTAGACCGTAAAAATGCCCATGATTTTCTCCAACGGACAAATCACAGGCAGATGTTCAATAAGCCCCTGCTGTGAGAGCCGTTTTTTTAATGACTGCTCAACAGGGGTTGATATTTCATATAAAGCGCAAGATTTTACATATTAAATAGGAGTTATTCGGGAGTGTAAATGCGAAAATCGGTAAGATAGAATATATCCGAGGTGATAAACTATGCCGATGGATATTCGTACATATTTGGGCAACCGGGTCCAACAGGCAAGAAAGGCTTGCAAATTAACACAGCAAGAACTTTCTGACCAAACCGGAGTTTCGATTAAGATGATTCAAGGCATTGAAAGCGGGAGTGTTAATCCGTCCTATGGGATTCTTTTTCCGATTGTGAATCGTTTGGGCCTTACAACAAGTAACCTGTTCAGCATAGAACCAGACGAACATGAGGAAGAAGTCAACCGCTTTCTTGGAAAATTTAGGGCCTGCAACCGCTCCAATCAACTGATATTGCTGAATACCTTAGATTTTCTCGCTGAACAACTATTGGCATCCCAAGAGAAGGATTCTGAAAATCCGTAGTAAACCGTCTGGATAAGACTATTGCTGGCAGTAAGCGAAGAAGGAGCCGGAGAGACACAACACTGTCCCTCCGGCTCCTTCTGGATGCACCCTTTTGTCAAACTGATTATCCACTTATAGGCTATTCACTGACATTTTGCTTTCTGTACTCTGCGGGAGCAACATTCAGTACATCACGGAATGCGGTGGCAAATTTGCTCTGGTTTTCATATCCGACCTTATTTGCGATCTCCGCAATAGTGGCCTGGGTTTGACGGAGCATAGTTGCCGCCTGCCTGATGCGGTACTCCTTCATATAAGTACCGATAGGCTGTCCATAGATGCCTTTGAATGTGTTTTTCAGGGTAGCCGTGTTAATAAGGAACTCTTTGGCAAGTTCCTCTATTGTGGGCCGCTCCTGCAAATCAGAAATAAGCCGTTTGTGGATCTGCTTCACAATTTCGACTTGGGGCGAGGTATAGTATTCGCGCTGCTTTTCCTCGGCTACATCCACCATGCTCAAAAACAAGAGCAGCTCCTGCACCTTTAGTTTGAAATACGGCCTCTGTAAGCGATCTGGCACAGAATACAATTCTGAAAAAATATGCTCAATCTCATTTTTAGCCCGCATGATAAAACAACTGCCGTTGGCGCAGAATTTCTCTTTGAAAGCAGGAATGTCGATTCCTGTTTCAGAGAGGATTTCCGGGGGATGTTCCGATACAAATGTTAAATTGAGTGCTACGGTAATTCCACGATAGTGCCGCAGCGGGAAAGACATTTCCGGGGCGCAGTTATCCATTGTGTGAATGGATAGATCTCCTTCACCAAGATATAGGCAAGTACCGCTTAATAAACGGCTCCCTTCCCGTCCTTCGCGGCAATGGTTAATTTCCAGAACATCACCGCTGATAATGCTATCCCATTCACAGCCTGCCGCTTCAAAGTCATTGTAAATAAGCTGAATACCTGGATAGACCTGATAGACAGTCATTAGTCCAAGGCCGTCTGAGCAGTCCAGCTTATAAACAGTGCAGTACCCCTCGCTGTCCTTCGGGATAGCCGCAGACAGGCCCTTCGCGTTTGTAATAGGGCTTTCACTCATAGGCTCGTTCTCCATTATTCTGTTGGCTTCAAGCTGATGGGCCAGGATGTTCCTGGTATCTTTTATTATATATTTTTTCTCCATTGCAGACCGCTCCATTTGGCAGGTTTTTAGCTCCAAAAGGATTATACACCATTCGGTTAGTTATTGCAAACGGAGAACGGGCTAATGCTCAAAAGAACACCAGCCCGTTTGAAAAATTTTGATGCTATTTTTTATTACTCCAAAGAATATCCGCAGTTTCTTTCCAGCAGACCGCATAGGCATCGCACTTCTCGCAAAGATGATCCACACTCTCCGGCGATTGCAGGTCAGTGGATTTCGCCCCGGTGCGCTTTACCATATCCCGCAGAATTTCCGGGTTCTCCAGCATGGGACAGGGGCGCAGCATATTCTCATTGAACGGCTGACCGTCATGGTAGGCCATAAAGAGGGGGCTTTTCAGCGCGTCCAGCAGGCTGTGATCGTGAATGTTCACATTGGAATAGTGGATGAACACACACGGTTCCACATCACCAGCGGCGTTGATATGCAGATAGTTCCGGCCCCCGGCAATACAGCCGCCCACATACTCGGCATCGTTCTGGAAGTCCATGCTGAAAATCGGCTTTGTTTCCCGAAACCGGCGCACCCGCTCATAGACTGCTTTCCGCTGCTCCGAGGAGGGCAACAGGGCGGGGACGGCCTCGTTGCCCACCGGCATATAGTGGAAGAACCACACAAACATGGCCCCGGCCTCAATCATCAGGTCGAAAAAGGCTTCGCTGCTGATGTCCTCATAGTTGGCGCTGGTGTAACAGGTAGAAATGCCAAAGGGTAGCTTGTGTTCCTTCAACAGCCGCATGGCGTTCTGCACTTTTTCAAATACGCCTTGTCCGCGCCGTCCATCGTTGGCCTGTTCAAAGCCCTCCAAGCTGATGGCCGGAACAAAGTTCTTGACCCGCAGCATTTCCCGGCAAAATTCCTCGTCAATCAGTGTGCCATTGGTAAAGGAAAGGAATTCACAGTTGGGGTGACACTCACACAGGGTAATCAGGTCTTTCTTCCTCACCATTGGCTCCCCGCCGGTGTAGATATACATATAGGTTCCCAGCTCTTTGCCCTGGCGCACGATGCTGTCAATGGTATCCAGGCTCAAGTTGAGCTTGTGGCCGTACTCCGCCGCCCAACAGCCGGTACAGTGGAGGTTACACGCAGAGGTGGGGTCAAGCAGAATGGCCCACGGGACATTGCAGCCCTCCCGCTGCCGGACTTCCTCTTGGAGCGCACCACCTTTGAGGGAGGCATTGATGATGAAATTCTGGAAGAACGCCTTTCGGACACCTTCATCCAGTTGATAGGCTTTCAGCAGGAGCTGATACCAATTCCCCTTTTCCTCAATGGCCTTACGGAACGCGGCCCGCTGGCCCTCATACCAGCCATCAGGCAGCACCTTGTCCATCAGGCTCATGGCCTTGGGGATATTCTGCTCCGGGTTCCGTTCCAGATAGTTGAGCGTAGTGGTCACAGCGGCAGAGAAAGCGGTGTTCTTGACCGCGCTAAGAATGTTCATTTTGCTTTATCTCCTATCACTTACTTACTGCCCCAAATCACACGATCCCACAGCCACCATGCGGCAGCGCCAATGACGGCGAGGATTGCCAGAGGGCACAGCACTTTCTTCATAGCGGCCTCCTATCTGTCCACACTGGAGGTCGCGGGCATCTTGCGAAACTCCGAGAGCATCATGGCAATCGTGATAATGACCAGGATCGCGTCTGTCAGGGCAATCGCCAGCCAAACGCCCCGGATACCCATGCCGCCTACCATCGGTAGCACCACGCACAGGGGAATAAACAGGATGATTTGCCGGAACAGCACCAGCCAAGTGGCTCTGTTGGCCTTGCCCAGCGACTGGAACAGCGTCACAGCGATCAGGAAACTGCCTTGCAGAATGTAGGTGCTGAACATAATGCGGAAGTTGGTGGCTCCTGCTTCAGCGATACCCGGAGTTGTCAGGAACATAGAAAGAATTTTATCCGGGAACAGTTCAACAGGGATATAGAATACCAGGGACAGCACCGTAGCGGCGATGATGAATACGCCCGTCAGCTTTTTAACCCGGTCATAGTCTTTTGCTCCGTAGTTTGTACCAGCGGCGGGTTGGAATCCCTGGCTGATACCCCACAGCGGCACAAACGAGAAGTTCCAGAACCGCAGCGCCGCTCCCAAAAGAAGCTGGGAGGTTTCACCGCCGTAGACGGATGCCACACGGTAGATCACCGTCTGCTGAACCAGGGTCAAAACCTGCATGAGCAGAGCGGAAACGCCCACGGCGAGGACTTGCGGCAACAGTGTCCCATCAATACGAATGCGCCCGATCTTCACATTGGGGCTTTTCTTTTTGAAATACCATAGTGTCACAGCGGCCTGGATAAACTGGGAGAGAATTGTTGCGTATGCCGCCGCCTCAATGCCCATGCCATAGGGCTTGAGGATTGTGATAAAAATGGGGTCGAGGATAATGTTGAGGATCGCGCCGCTGGCGATAATGGACATTGCCTTTTTAAGCTGGCCCTCGCCGCGAATGACCATGTTGGCGCTCTGGAAGAAATTCACGAACAGGGAACCGGCGAACACGATCCGCAGATATTTTTCTGCATAGGTCAGGATGTTGTCACTGGCTCCGGCCAGGGATAAGAGCTGCCGGGTGAACACCATACCGATCGCCATGTAAACCACGGACATCAGCAACACTACGGCAACCAGGTTGCCCATGATCTTCTTTACGGTGTCTTGGTCTTTCTTCCCGATAGCGCGGGACAGCACCGAGGCGGAACCGACGCCGATCATGGCGGCGGAACCGGCATTGATGAGGGTAAAGGGATAGGACACAGAGACAGCCCCCATCTGCACATCCCCGACCATCTGGCCGACAAAGATGGAATCCATCATGTTGTAGAGTCCCACGACTACCATGCCCAAAACGGCGGGGATAGCCAGCTCTATCATCAGCGGAAACGGGCTTTTTGTCAGCAGTTTCGTTCTTGTGTCAAGCGTTTTTTGCATAATCGCACCTCCTTGAAATTAGCCACATCTAACCACTTGTAAGTATAGCGAAATCAAACGGCATTGTCCGCTCCAAAACGGAGCATTTGCAATCCGAACAGGAATGAGAAAGGGAGCGGAAAGATGAAGGCCTTTCCGCTCCCGGTTACTACTGCGCCATTTTTTCCAGCAGTTTCAACGCTTCTTCCAGTTTTGGATTTGCGGCGTCGGTTTGCAGAGCCTCCCGGACGCAGCTACGAATATGGGCTTGCAAAATCTGCTGATTGGCGCTTTTGAGCAGAGCCTGGGTCGCCATGATCTGATTGGATATATCCACGCAGTAGCGATCTTCCTCGATCATTTGCAGGATACCGTCCAACTGGCCCCTTGCTATTTTCAGCTTGTGGGCAACATCGCCCCGCTTGGCTTTCAAGCTGTTTCCTGGATGCTGACCAGTGTGTACCCAGCATCCTCCACCGCCGCTTTCAGCGTATCATCGGACACGCTGCTGTCCAGGCACACCTTGGCGGTCTTGCTTTCCAGCTCAACAACAGCCTCCTGCACACCCTCCAGCCCGGTCAGAGCTTTATGGACGTGCTTGACGCAGTTTCCGCATACCATACCTTCAATTAACAGTACCTTTTCCATATTTTGAAACACTCCTTTTTGATTATTTTTTCCTATATCCACTTCGGCTTGGTGGTTTTCAGGGTAAACCTCATGCTTTGCCTGGAACCACCGCAGCCGGAGTGCATTGGACACAACAAATACAGAACTGAAACTCATGGCGAACGCCCCCAGCATGGGATTGAGCTTCCAGCCGAAGGAGAGGAAGAACACGCCTGCGGCGATGGGGATGCCGATGATGTTGTAGATAAAGGCCCAAAACAGGTTTTGCTTGATGTTGCGGATGACGGCCTTGCTCAACTGAATGGCCGTGGACACATCCAGCAGGTCGCTTTTCATCAGCACAATGTCGGCGGATTCTATCGCCACATCTGTCCCCGCTCCGATGGCGATACCCACATCGGCCCTGGCCAGCGCGGGAGCATCATTGATACCGTCCCCCACCATTGCCACCTTTTTGCCGTTCTCCTGCAAGTGGCGGATTTCCTTTTCCTTATCTTGGGGGAATACTTCGGCCACCACCCGGTCTGCGCCGACCTGACGTTGGATGGCCTGGGCGGTCTTGGCATTATCCCCGGTGAGCATGACCACCTCAATACCGAGGCCGGACAGCTCTCGGATGGCCTGGGCGCTGGTGGGCTTGACTACATCGGCCACAGCAATCACGCCTATGAACTTCCCGGCGCGGGCAAAGAACAGGGGCGTTTTACCCTCCCCGGCCAAGGCTTCCCCGGAGCGCAGCAGTTCTCCGCCCTCAATGTTGTGGGCGTCCATCATGCGGCGGTTGCCTGCCAGACACATTACACCGTCTACCCGGCCCATGATGCCCTGACCAAGAATCTGCTGGAAGTCCTCTACCGGGGACAGGGGCAGCTTTGCCTTTCCCGCTTCGGCGGTGATGGCGTCCGCCAGAGGATGCTCTGACAGCTTTTCCAGCGAGGCGGCGATTTTCAGCAGTCCCAGACGGTCTGCCCCGGTTCCGCACAAAATATCCGTTACTACCGGCTTGCCCTGGGTGATTGTGCCGGTTTTGTCCAGCACAACCGTATCAATGTTGTGGGCGGTTTCCAGCGCCTCCGCCGATTTTATCAGGATGCCGTTAGTGGCCCCCTTGCCTGTTCCCACCATGATGGCGGTGGGCGTTGCCAGCCCCAGGGCGCAGGGGCAGGAGATCACCAGGACAGAGATGCCGATGGACAGAGCAAACTCAACGCCGTAGCCCAGCACCAGCCAGACCGCCGCCGACACAAGCGCAATACCAATAACAGTCGGAACAAATACCCCGGCAACTTTGTCGGCCAGCTTTGCGATGGGGGCCTTTGAACTGGTAGCCTCGTCAACCAGCCGGACGATCTGCGCCAGGGTGGTGTCATCTCCCACCTTGGTGGCCTGCATTTTGAAATAGCCGGTCTTGTTGATGGTCGCGCCGATCACCGTATCACCAACGTGCTTTTCCACGGGGATGCTCTCGCCGGTCAGGGCGGATTCATCCACAGAAGAAAAGCCCTCCAGCACTACGCCGTCCACGGGAACGGATTCACCGGCCTTGACAATCAGCGTTTCACCCTGCTGCACCTGCTCCACGGGAATCTGCTGTTCCATGCCGTTCCGCTCAACGGTGGCCGTTTTGGGCGCAAGGTTCATCAGTTTGGTAATGGCGTCCGAGGTCTTACCCTTGGCGCGGGCCTCCAGTGTCTTTCCCAGCGTGATAAGGGTCAAGATCATCCCAGCGGATTCAAAGTACAAGTCCATCATAAAGCTGTGTACCGTTTCCATATCACCATGCCCGAAGCCAATGCCAATCTTGAAAATGGCATAGACGCCGTAGACAATGGCCGCGCCGGAACCAATAGCAATAAGCGAATCCATATTGGGCGAACCGTGGAACAGGGTCTTAAAGCCCATGCGGTAGTATTTCGCATTGACGAACACCACGGGAATGAGCAGCAGGAATTGGGTAAACGCAAAAGTAATGGCGTTCTCCATACCCAGCAGGCCGCTGGGGAGCGGCCACCCCATCATGTGGCCCATTGAGATATAAAACAGAGGAATAGTGAACAGGGCGGACAGCAGCAGTCGGCCCTTCATCTGTTTGTACTCCGCCTGGGCGGTGCTGACAGCCGGTTTACCAGCAGAGGCAGAGGCAGAGGCGGCGGGTGCGGCGGTGGACTTGTTCTGTCCGGCCTTGGGAATCGCCCCATACCCAGCCTTTTCTACTGCCTGGACGATCTGCCCCGTGTCAAGCGCCGTTTCGTCATAGGAGGCCACCATGCTGTTTTTCAGCAGATTGACAGACACCTCCTGGATGCCGGGGAGCTTGGCAACACTCTTTTCCACCCTGGCCGAACAAGCGGAGCAAGTCATACCCGTAATGTCAAATTGCTCCTTACGCAAAATGATCCCTTCTTTCATGTGAAGATTTGTGCGAGTACCCCTCCCCCGTAGGGGACTAAATACCGTTATGAAAAGGGGCGTCTGGCACCTTGGGGGAAAATGCCATAGCCCCGATCATAAAGTTTACGCACAAGGTCATTGACCGTTTTTTATTATAGCGACCAACAGGGCTTTTTGTCCGCTCTAATGAGTAGTCTTTCAACTCCATTTAGTTGTTTTCTAAAAAGCAAGGGGAGCTTGCTTCAGCAGCAAACTCCCCCTGTATGTCAGAACACTATTATTTTTTCCGGCTTGAGATAAAACCAGAAATACCAGAAATCAAACCGACAACTAAAGATATTCCTGCTAAAGCAAGGACTATGAAAGCAGAATCATCACCATTGAATCCAAGCGCCACTAAAGCGTATAAAAATATAAGCGTGAGTATCAGGCAAAAGATACCAAAAAGAATTTTTGTATTGCTATCCATAGTACATCCCTTCCAAAATCTCGAATCTTATCAACTATCTTTCTTCTGTAATAAGGCATAAATAATACCGGCCCCAATGATGCTGATTGACATTACCGGCCCCATACCAGGGTTAAAAAACGAAAACCAAATGCCAACAGCGGCGCTTATCAAACCGAATAGGACGGCTATAACTACATTTTTCATACTTTTTCACCCCAAAAGCGAAATTAAAGCCAGTGTCATTGTATAAAATATCTGCCATCTTTGTCTGCTCCATCATGGAGTTTTTTTAATCCAAAAAGAAACGAATTTTGCACTGGAAATCCAATCAGGAGGTTTTGCGCTCCAAAGGGGAATATCGCGGCAAAATCCATTGACTTGACAGGACGTGATGCCTATACTGCAAGGCGAAACGATTAAACAGTCATTTAACCGTTTCGGCCATGTCTAACCAACCACTAACCACATACTTTGACAAAGAAAGGAACTTACTGCTATGAAAAAGACGATTAAACTCATTGACCTGGACTGCGGCCACTGTGCCGACAAAATCCAGAACGCCGTCCAGAAGATCGATGGCGTTACCAGTGTAACCGTCAACTTCCTGGGCCAGAAGATGGTGCTGGAGGCCCCGGACGAGAAGTTTGACGCTGTGCTGGCCGAGGCCAAGGCGCTCATCAAGAAGATCGAGCCGGATGTGACGGTCAAGGCGTAACTGCGCGAAAACACCGGCTGCCGTTTGGTGGCCGGTGTTCTTGCAGGAAGGAGAATAATCAACATGACAAAAAAGCAAAAACATCTGTTGGCCCGCATTATTGTGGCGGCGGTGCTGTTCGCCGCCGGTGGACTGCTTCATCTGGAGGGCTGGGCGGAGCTGGGGGTCTACCTCGTCTGCTATGGGGTGATCGGCTGGGATATTGTCTGGAAAGCCATCACCAACATTCTGCATGGACAGGTTTTCGATGAAAATTTCCTTATGACGATTGCCACCGTTGGGGCGCTGATCCTGGGGGAACATTCCGAAGGCGTAGCCGTTATGCTGTTCTATCAGGTGGGCGAGTGGTTCCAGTCCTATGCGGTATCAAAGTCCCGCCGCTCCATCACCAGCCTGATGGACATTCGCCCGGATTATGCCAACATTGAGCAGGGCGGCAAGCTGGTACAGGTAGACCCGGAGGATGTGAAGATCGGTGACACCATCATCGTGAAGCCCGGTGAGCGCGTCCCGCTGGACGGCAAAATTATCAAGGGCAGCTCCACGCTGGACACTTCGGCCCTGACCGGCGAATCCATGCCCCGCGAGGTGGAGTCGGGCATGGAGGTTATCAGCGGGTGCATCAATCAAACGGGCATCCTGGCCATCCAGACCACCAAGGAATTTGGGGAATCCACCGTTGCCAAAATCCTTGACCTTGTGGAGAACGCCAGTGATAAAAAGGGCAAAATGGAAAACTTCATCACCCGCTTTGCCCGGTACTATACGCCGGTGGTGGTGTTCGCCGCCCTCGCCCTGGCTATCCTGCCGCCGCTGGTGACGGGGCAGGCGTTCAGTATTTGGATTTACCGGGCCTTGACCTTCCTGGTCATTTCCTGCCCCTGTGCGCTGGTGATCTCCATTCCTCTCAGTTTCTTCGGCGGCATTGGCGGCGCATCCAAAATCGGCGTACTTGTCAAGGGCAGCAACTACCTGGAGGCGCTGGCCTATACGGAAACAGTGGTGTTCGACAAGACCGGCACTCTGACAAAAGGCTCCTTTGCCGTGACTGAAATCCACGCCAACGGTATGGAAGACGGGGAACTTTTGGAACTGGCGGCGTATGCGGAGGACTATTCTAATCATCCAATCTCGCTGTCCATCCAGAAAGCCTACGGGAAGAAGATCGACAACAGCCGCATTACCGATGTGCAGGAAATCGCAGGGCATGGTGTCCAGGCGGTGATTGACGGCTTGACTGTACTGGCTGGAAATGCCAAGCTGATGGAGCGAGAACATATCCCCTATGCGGCCCCTCATGCCATCGGCACCGTTGTCTATGTAGCCTTTGATGGAAGATACGCAGGATGTATTGTGATCGCGGATGAAATCAAGGCGGACGCACCTGCCGCGATCAAGGCTCTGAAAAACGCTGGTATCCGCAGGACGGTCATGCTGACCGGCGATGCGGATGCGGTGGGGCAGGATGTGGCCCGCCGCCTGGGGCTGGATCGGGCCTACACCGAACTGCTCCCCGCCGACAAGGTAGACCGTGTGGAGGAACTGTTGGAACAGAAAAGCGAAAAGGGGATGCTGGCCTTTGTGGGTGACGGCATCAATGACGCGCCTGTGTTGGCGCGGGCCGATGTGGGCATCGCTATGGGCGCTCTCGGCTCCGATGCGGCGATTGAGGCCGCTGATGTGGTGCTGATGACGGATGAACCGTCCAAGATTGCCGCTGTCATGCAGATTGCCCGCAAGACCATCCGCATTTCCAATGAAAACATCGTCTTTGCCCTGGGGGTCAAATTCCTGGTGCTGCTCCTGGGTGCGATGGGCCGCGCCAATATGTGGGCGGCGGTGTTTGCGGATGTGGGCGTTTCGGTGATCGCCATTCTGAACGCTATCCGTGCCATGCGGGTCAAGCGGTTTGAAACTCCGGCGCAGGAGTAAAGCATAACAGGAAATGCGCCGCACTTTCATAAGCGCGGCGCATTTCCTCTATCAGTCGGTAGGACAGGTGATTTCAAACAGCGCGTCAATGGTTCGGTGCAGCAGCTTCGCCTGGGTGGTGTCCGCCAAAGTGTAGTAAACCTCTTTCCCATCCCGGCGGCTTTCGATGATCCCGCTCTTTTTCAGAATCCGCAGATGGTGGGACACGGCGGGGTCGCTCATTCCAACGGCGGCGGCAATGTTGCACACACATTCCTCGCTGTGACACAGCAGCCAGAGGATACGCAGGCGGGACGGGTCGCCAAGCTGCTGGAAAGTAGCGGCGGTGGCCTGGAAACCGTCAGGAGGCGGCATCCGTTCCAGAACGCGCTCAATGTTTTGCCCATGATTGTGGGGAAGATGGTAGTGGGACACAGTATCGCCTCCATTTCTGCCCCTATCATATCTTGTCCTTTCGTATCTGTCAAATGGTCTAAGATTGGGGATAGCCATGAACAAAGGAAACGCTATATTGAAGCCTGATGGAAAGGAGTTGGATACGCTCTCCGAATTTCATAAGGCGCTGGGAGATTATACTCGTATCAGGATTTTATGGCTCCTGATGGAGCGGGAGTGGTGCGTCAGTGAACTGGCAGAGAGGATGAAAATGACGGAGTCGGCAATCTCCCATCAGCTTCGTATTCTGCGGAGCGCCCGGTTAGTAAACGGTCATAAGATGGGGAAGAATGTGTTTTACAGTTTGGCCGATGAACACATCAAATGGATTTTAGAAAAAACCTACGATCATATCTCGGAGCAATAGGCCCTGCTGAAAAGCGGGTGCATGAGAGGCTATACCTCAATGCACCCGCCCGCAGGATTCACTTACAGCTTTTCATAGGAAACCAGCTCATTCACCGGGATGCGCGTCTGACTGTGCCGCTCCGGGTCAGCACCTTCCTCCCCGGCATAGCCGATCACCAGGATGTTGACCGGCTCCAGGTTAGCGGGGAGGTTGAACTCCTGGCTCAGAACATCCGGCTTGAAGTAGCACACCCACACGCTGCCCAGGCCCAGCTCCGTAGCCTGGAGCATCATGTGGTCGGTCAGGATAGAGGCGTCAATGTCCCCGGTCTGCTTCTGATCGAAAGGCCGTACCCACGCCTTGTTGTGGTCGGCGCAGACGATGATGGCGAGAGGTGCGCCGTAGATGCCAGCGGCCTTGCTGATTTTCGCCAGCCCTTCCTCACTCTGGACAACGATCAGGCGAACCGGCTGAAGGTTGGCGGCGGTGGGGGCCACATGAGCGGCCTCCAGAATTTTCTCCAGCTTTTCCGGCTCCACCTTCTGATCGGTGTAGCTGCGGATGGAGCTGCGGGTCTTTGCAATCGTGATAAAATCCATGATAGGCAGTCCTTTCTCAAACAAACTGATTGTTGGCCATGTCAAGGCAACCATCTGATATGATTTTAACACAATCGGCCCTACCCGCAAGACTGCACTTTTTTGTAAGGCACTTCCCAAAAAGTAAGTCCTTTTCCCAATCAAGATACTATGATATACTTTCCGCGAGGTGAGACTATGAAACAGCAGGAATTTACTTGTCCCGTTGCGGCAACGCTGTCGCTGATTGGCGGGAAATATAAGCCGCTGATCCTCTGGCATTTGATTGAGCGGCCTCTGCACTATATGGAGTTGCAACGGAAGATTCCGGGCGCAACACCTAAAATGCTGTCCCAGCACTTGCATGAGCTTGAGGACTGTGGCATGGTACATAGAGAAGTGATCCCGGAGAAGCCGCCCAAAACGGTGTATTCTCTGACCACATTTGGGGAGAGCGTTATTCCGGTTTTGGATGCCATGTGTCAATGGGGCGCGAACTATTTGGACGGGCTGGATGTTCAGTCGCCGTGTTGTAGCGCAGGGGCGTAATAAACGGGGCATGGCTGTCAATCAGCCGTGCCCCATGTTAGCCTTATATCAGATTTGTGACTGCCGGACGTAATTGCACAGCACCGCAAAATCTACATTGGGATTCTCCCTCAAAATCCTCTGCATACTTTCTTCTGCCCGCTTATGTAAAGCGGGCTTTTTTAGATCATCCAGCAGAAAGAAAATATTTAGCCGCCGACCAACTGCAAACAAGAGTTTTTCATCTGGCGAGAGATGTAAAAAGCGTTCAATTACAGAAAGCATTTGCGCTTTGTCGGTCTGCAAATTGCCGCGCACTTCTAAAAGCAAATTAATGATATGCTCGTTTATGTAGAAACTGTCCATCGGCTGAAGATGTTGCAAAAAGGATTTTTGCTCTATCACAATTTCTTCCTCTGATTGCAGCGTGAATGAGCCGTTTCGGACGAACTCGCCTAACTTGGATTCCGGCTTAATTCCAGTGGCATGGACACGGATATAGTCAGGCCGGATGGTGTTCAGCGCCTTGGCGGTAGCAGCGGCATTTTCTTTGGACAGTTCTTTGCCACCGATTCCAAGCAGAATAAACTCAGACAAAATCATCCCAGCCTCTTTTGCTATACAGCCGCTTTGCACTACCGTGTCAGCTTGAAAGCCTTTGTTAATGAGTTTCAATATCTGATCGGAGCCGGTTTCCATTCCGCAGTAAAGATGATTCAAGCCAGCTTGCCGGAGGGTCCGCAACTCCGATAAAGTCTTGCGGGTGATGCTGTCGGCACGGGCATAGGTTGTGATGTATTGTAAGCTGGGGAAATGGTGATTGAGAGCATCCAGTATTTGGAGCAGATAATCGGTTTTCAGTACCAGCGCATCGCCGTCCTGCAAAAAGCAGGATGTGAAAGTTCTCCCTTTGTAAAGCTGGGCCTGTCTCGCTATATCTTCTATGGTTTCCTCAATGGGCCGTATGGAAAACTGCATAGATTTATAGAGGCCGCAGAAATAGCATTTGTTCCAATGGCATCCCCGCGTGACGCGAACCAGCAGGCTGTTACTTTCAGAGGGTGGACGAATCGGCCCGATTTCTATATCTTTCATAAGAATGTATCCTTTCTCAGTATTACGTTGAGAATATCATCCTATGAAAACCGGGGCAAGAACGCACTTTTAGGATAGGTACTATCTTTTTAGGAACCAGATACAATAGTACACGCACCAAACGTAGGCCAGCAATGTTTTAGGAATATCCTTTTGGATATTCCTAAAACGCTGGTTGGGGTTCCCCCAAGCCCCGGACTGGCCGCTCTGCGTCCAGTCGAACACACCTGACGGTGTGGCTTTACGCTCCCTTCGGTCGCTCCCTCCTGCACATCCGCGCAGGAAGTACGGGGCGCAGTAGCGCCCATCAGGTCTGCGCCGGGGACGGCGCAGTTTCACCATGGGAGATCAGCCGGGTAATGGGGTGAATCACCACAATCTCCCGGCGCATCTTCTGAGCGTAGCGCATGGTCGCCGCCGTTCCGCCGCGCCGTTCTCCATTGTAGACAGCCAGCAGAGCGGCGGCGTGGTCTACTAAAAAGCGGTTACGCTCCAGCATACAATTTTTGTGGTAAACCCTGCTGACGTAGACGATAGAATCCGCCCTGTCCAGAATCGAATGATAAAGGTCCCGCGATGAAGCTGACCACTTGTCCGCCTGCTCTTTGCAGGGGAGGATACAGTGGAGCTTGATCGCGG
>CAJUFJ010000023.1 GCA_910585815.1 uncultured Oscillospiraceae bacterium
AGATCGGCCGCATCTTCCGCAACGAGGGCATGGACCCCAAGCACAACCCGGAGTTCACCACCATCGAGCTCTACCAGGCCTACGCCGACTTCCACGACATGATGGACATTGCCGAGGGGGTGCTGTCCGGCGCGGCCCAGGAGATTCTGGGCACCTACCAGGTGGAGTGGCAGGGGGAGCAGATTGACCTGACCCCCGGCTGGCGCCGGCTGACCATGATCGACGCGGTGCGGGAGTACGCGGGGGTGGACTTCGCCGCTATCTCCGACGATGGGGAGGCGGTGGCCGCCGCCCGGGCCATCGGCGTGGAGCTGGCCGACGCCGCCGAGAAGACCTGGGGCAACGCCCTGTACGCCTGCTTCGACCAGAAGGTGGAGGAGCAGCTGATTCAGCCCACCTTCATCACCATGTATCCGGTGGAGGTGTCCCCCCTGTCCAAGCGGTCCCCGGCCGACCCACGGCTCACCGAGCGGTTTGAGCTGTTTGTCTGCCACAGCGAGCTGGCTAATGCCTTCTCCGAGCTCAACGACCCCATCGACCAGCGCCAGCGCTTCCAGAAGCAGGTGGAGCAGCGGGAGCGGGGGGACGAGGAGACCGAGATGATGGACGAGGACTTTCTCACCGCGCTGGAGTACGGCCTGCCCCCCACGGGCGGCATGGGCATGGGCATCGACCGGTGCGTCATGCTCCTCACCGGCTCCGACTCCATCCGGGAAGTGATCCTGTTCCCCACCATGAAGCCCATGGACTGAGGGGGAAAAGGGTCAAATAAAAGCCGAAATGCGGAAAAGTGCAACAAGACGGACATCTCCGGCAGGGGATGTCCGTTTTTTGGCGCTTATCCACAAATTTTTATTGCAATTTCCGGCGTTCTGTGGTAATATATGGCGTGTGCAAGCGTTCCGAATTGATTCTGTAAAGGAGGAATCCCCTATGTACAAAGTTGACCTGAACAGCGACCTGGGCGAGAGCTTCGGCGCCTATACCATCGGTATGGACGAGGCGGTCATTGCCCACGTGTCCTCCGCCAATGTGGCCTGCGGCTATCACGCCGGCGACCCGCTGGTGATGGACAAGACGGTGGCCGCCTGTAAAGCCGCCGGCGTGGCGGTGGGCGCGCACCCCGGCTTCCCCGACCTGATGGGCTTCGGCCGCCGGAACATGGTTTGCTCCCCCAAGGAGGCCAAGGCCTACATCCAGTACCAGATGGGTGCGCTCCTGGCCTTCACCGCCGCCAACGGCGTGAAGCTCCAGCACGTGAAGCCCCACGGGGCCCTGTACAACATGGCCGGCAAGGATATGGACCTGGCCCTGGCCATCGCCGAGGGCATCGCCAGCGTGGACAAGGACGTGATCCTGCTGGGTCTGGCCGGCAGCAAGATGCTGGAGGCCGGCAAGCAGGTGGGCCTGAAGATCGCCAGCGAGGTCTTCGCTGACCGGGCCTATCAGGCCGACGGCTCCTTGGTGCCCCGCTCCAAGCCCGGCGCGGTGATCCACGACAAGGACGAGGCCATCGCCCGCACCATCCGCATGGTCACCGAGGGCAAGGTGACCGCCATCACCGGCGAGGAGGTCTCCATCGACGCCCACTCCATCTGCGTCCACGGCGACAACCCCTCTGCGGTGGAGTTCGTTAAGAACATCCGGGCCAGGCTGGAGGCCGAGGAGGTCACCATCGCCCCCATTGCTGACATTGTGTGATTTGGAAGGTTTTTGGTTGAAAAAGGAAAGGGAAATCAGTCTCCTTTGCCAAAGGAGATGTCATTTGCAGGGCAAATGACAACGGTTCGTTTTGCAAGAGAGAGGAAAACTGACTATTTTGGAGGTACTTAAATGAGTAATAATCTCGCAAACAGCGGCGCGAAGCCCAGCCGTTCCGTATTGTTCGGTGCGGCCTTCCTGATGGCTACATCCGCCATCGGCCCCGGCTTCCTGACCCAGACTTCCACCTTCACCGCTCAGCACGGCGCGGCCCTGGCCCTGGTTATCGTGCTGGTTATTCTGATGGATATTACCGCCCAGATGAACATCTGGTCTGTGGTCTCCGTATCCGGCATGCGGGCTCAGGACGTGGCCAACAAGCTGCTGCCCGGCCTGGGCGTGATCATCGCCATTCTGGTGGCAATCGGCGGCCTGGCCTTCAACGTGGGCAATGTGGGCGGCGTGGCCCTGGGCTTCAATGCCATGCTGGGCCTGGACCAGAAGATCGGCGCGATTATCGCCGGCTGCCTGGGCATCCTTATCTTTGTCAATAAGAACGCCAAGACCATCATGGACAAGGTGGCCACCGTGCTGGCCGCCGTCATCCTCCTCACCGTGCTGGTGGTGGCCGTCAAGTCCCAGCCCCCTATGGGTGAGGTCGTCAAGGGTCTGGGCAGCTTTGACAAGCTGCTGAACACTGAAACCGGCATGTTCACCGCCCTGACTACCATCCTGGGCGGCTCCTGCGGCGGCTACATCGCCTTTTCCGGCGCACACCGCCTGCTGGATGCCGGCATCTCCGGCCCCGAGAACGTAGGCCATGTCCGCCGCAGTGTGGTTCAGGGCTGCGGCACCTCCGGTCTGGTGCGTATCCTGCTGTTCCTGGCCGTGCTGGGTACCTGCACCGTGGGCACCACCTGGGTGGCTGAGAACGCCCAGATCATCACTGACGCCGCCAAGGGCGGCAACCCCGCCGCCGAGGCCTTCCGTCTGGCTGCCGGCGACCTGGGCTACCGGCTGTTTGGCCTGTGCCTGTTCTCCGCGGGCGTTTCCTCCGTGGTGGGCGCGGCCTTCACCTCCGTCTCCTTCCTGAAAACCCTCCACCCCGTAATTGCCAAGTATGAGCGCCAGTGCGTCATCGGCTTTATCGCTTTCTCCACGCTGATGATGGTCATCGTGGGCAACGCCGCCCAGCTGCTTATCGTCGCCGGCGCCTTCAACGGACTGATTCTGCCCATCACCCTGGGCGTCATGCTCATTGCCAGCCGCAGCAAGCGGATTGTGGGCGAGAACTACAACCACCCCATGTGGATGATTATTCCGGGCGTTGTTGTGGTGGCTATCGCTTTGTACTCCGGCGTACAGTCCGTCCCCAACATTGTGAATCTCTTTAAATAAACAAAAACTCCCCTTCAGGGCAGGGCCAGGTCTTCCCGGGCCTGCCCTGAAGCCGCGAAAGGAGATATTCTATGGCAGACGTCAGATTTCTGCTGACGGGCGATACCTCAGTGTGTGTGGAGTTCGGCAACGAGATCAGCGAGCCCATCAACGCCCAGATACGCGCCTTCAACATCGCCCTGAGCAGCAGCAGCATTCCCGGCATTGTGGAGACGGTGCCCACCTACCGCTCCCTCATGGTCCACTACGACCCGGAGGTTATCCGCTATGCCCCTCTTATGGAGAAGCTGAAGGGCTTGCTGGGCCAGCTGGACAAAATTACCATCCCCCCCAGCGAGGTGCTGGAGATTCCCGTTCTCTATGGCGGGGAGGAGATGGGCCCCGACCTGAAGTTCGTAGCCGAGCACGCGGGCAAGACGGAGGAGGAGGTCATCAAAATCCACACCTCCACCGAGTACCTGATCTACATGCTGGGCTTCACCCCAGGCTTTACCTACCTGGGCGGCATGGACGAGGCCATCGCCACCCCCCGGCTTAAGACCCCACGTGTGAAAATCCCTGCCGGCTCGGTGGGCATCGCCGGCTCTCAGACCGGGGTGTACCCCATCGACTCCCCGGGCGGCTGGCAGCTCATCGGCCGCACCCCCGTGCGGATGTACGACGCCGGTCGGGAGACCCCCATCCTGCCCCAGGCGGGCCAGTACATCAAATTCTATGCCATCGACCAGGCGGAGTTTGACAAAATCGCCGCCCAGGAGGCGGCAGAGGGCTATCAGGTCAAGCGTCACCCCAGGAAGGAGGGCGGAAAATGAGTATCACTGTATTGAACCCCGGTCTGCTCACCACCGTCCAGGACCAGGGCCGCGTCGGCTATCAGCAGTTCGGCGTGTCGGTGTCCGGGGTGATGGACCCCCGGTCCGCCGCCCTTGCCAACATCCTGGCCGGCAACGACCAGAGGGAGGCGGTGCTGGAGTGCACCATGATGGGCCCCCAGCTCCAGTTTGACAGGGCCAATGTGATCGCCATTACCGGCGGCGACCTGGGCCCCACCCTGGACGGCAAGGCTATCCCCAACTACCAGGCGGTGGCCGTCAAGGCGGGGCAGGTGCTGAAATTCACCGCCCCAAAGTCGGGCTGCCGGGCCTTTATCGCCTTCGCCGGCGGGCTGGACATCCCTCTCACCATGGGCAGCCGGTCCACCTACATGAAAGCCAAGATCGGCGGTTTTAACGGCCGCAAGCTGGAGAAGGGCGACGTGATCGGTTTCCGGGCCCCTGTGGACACCCTGAGCCGGATGGAGGACCGGGTGCTCAAGCCTGAGTTCGCGCCCAAGCCGGTGTACACCCTCCGGGTGGTGCTGGGCCCCCAGGACGACGCCTTTACCGACGCCGGAATCGACACCTTCCTCAGCGGCACCTACACCGTTACCCCCGAGTTTGACCGCATGGGCTGCCGCCTGGACGGTCCCGTTATCGCCCACAAGGACGGCGGCGACATTATCTCCGATGGCATCGCCTTCGGCGCCATCCAGGTGCCCTCGGCGGGTACGCCCATCATCATGCTGGGCGACCGGCAGACCACCGGCGGCTACACCAAGATCGCCACCGTCATCACCGCCGACTTCCGCACCCTGGCCCAGCTGAAGGCGGGGGACAAGGTGCAGTTCGTCAAGGTGCCGGTGGAGTACGCCCAGGGCCTGCTGCTGGCCCAGCGCTCCGCCCTGAAGGCGCTGAGCAGGATTAACGCTTAAACTGTATATGGCCGCCCTGCCGGGGCGGCCATCATCAAAATAATGAGGAGGAGTATCTATGGCATTTGACATTACCCCCTACATCGACATGAAGCCCAGCGAGGTCCGCAAGCTCATCCGGGAGGGCGTCATCGACTTTCCCACCGCCGGCATGTGCCGGGGCTATGCCCAGGCCAACCTGGTAATCCTGCCCCCGGAGTACGCCGCCGATTTTGAGGAGTACGCCAAGAAGAACCCCTTCCCCTGCCCCATTCTGGAGATCATCAAGGGCACCCCCGACACCCACGACATGGGGGAGGGGGGCAACATCTGCACCGATATCCCCCGCTACCGGGTGTATGAGAACGGCGTGTTTACCAAGGAGCTCACCGACGCCTCGGAATACTGGAAGGAGGGCTATGTGGGCTTCCTCATCGGCTGCTCCTTCTCGTTTGAGGAGGCCCTGATCCGGGAGGGCATCGAGGTGCGCCACATCGCCCAGGGCCGGAATGTCCCCATGTACAAGACCAACATCCAGACAGTGAAGGCCGGCCCCTTCGAGGGCCCCATGGTGTGCTCCATGCGGCCCATGACCCCGGAGAACGCCAAAAAGGCCTACGATATCACCGTAAAGATGCCCAACGTCCACGGCGCCCCCGTCCACATGGGCGACCCGGCGGAGGTGGGGGTGGCCGACGCCATGAAGCCCGACTACGGCGAGGCGGTGGACATCTACCCCGGTGAGATTACCGTCTTCTGGCCCTGCGGCGTCACCCCCCAGGCCGCCGTGGAGAACGCCAAGCCCCCCATTGTGATTACCCACGCCCCCGGCCATATGTTCATCACCGATGTGCTGAACACCGAGCTCAACGACTACCTGGAGGCAAAAAAGCAGAAGGAGGGCTGATTTGCGGCCCTGTCAGGCCCCCGCTTGGATAAGCGGGGGTCTCTGTGTTGGGGGCGCAGAAAAATTTTTCGACAAAGCTCGACTTTTTTCTTGCGTTTTCCGCTGTGTTGTGCTATACTACTAACACACTGATGTATGCTTGATCCCCGCCGAAGTCAAAGTGAGGTGGCATGCAGCTATGTTGATGGGGGAATTCAAACAGGAGATTCTGCGCATCAATAATAAGGTCAACATGGAGGTTTTCAAGCAGGGTGTGTTGACGCAGCGGGTGGATGTGATGCACAACCGGGCGGTAATCGTGGCCAGGAACCGGCGGGTGAGCCTGCTGTCCCTGCCCTATGAGATGGACAAGGCTTCCACCGAGGTGATGGACCGCACCCTGATTAATATTTTTAAACAGCGATTTATCCAGCTGATGCAGGAGGAGCTGGGGGTAACGGTAATCGCGCACCTGAAGGATTACGACCCTGCGCTGGAAATTTCAGCCAGCGTCACCTTCTTCGACCGGCAGGTGGATGAACTTCTGCCGGAGCTGAAGGCTCCCGAGCGGCAGCCGGGCAAATTGAATCATGACGGGCAGGCACAGAATTCACAGCCCTGACGGCGAGGATCGAATGGAGACGGTACAGGCCGCCAGCCGGAGATCAGCGTCCGGGGCTTGAAGCAGAGAAAGCTGTAATTGACCGCAAAACATGGGAAAGCAATTGCTTTTCGCATGTTTTGCGGTCTTTTTTGTTCAAAATTTAAACGGAAAGAGGAGAAGACTATGGCAAAGGTTAAGGATGTACTGGCTGCCTTAGATGATCTGACCGGCGGCCGCTGTCTGAAGGGACCGGGGGACTGGACCGGGGGGAAAAATCCCTGGGTGGTCACAAAATCCTCCGATATCCCCGGGAAGGCCGTGGTGGAAATGCCCGGCCTGGTCTGGGGCGACCCGGAGATGGAGGTCAGGAAGATTGCCGTGTGCATGACCATGACCGAGAGCGTGATTGAGCTGGCGGCGGCCACCGGGGTGAACGCCATTGTGGCCCACCACCCCATTGCGGACGCGGCCAACTCCGGGGGGGTGCTGATTAAGTACTACCTGGGCATCTACAGTCTGGCCTGCTTCGAGCTGCATGAGGCCTTCCACGGCACCCACCCCGGCATTCCCTGGCTCCACGGGCACAGGCCCTGCTTCGCCAGCGTCTGCTACGACGGAATCCCGGGCAACATTGTCTATGTGGGGGATGTAATCCCTGAGATTCAGACGGTGGGAGACATGATCCGCCGGCTGGACACCCTGATGAATACCCAGATGGACGAGGAGATGCTCCGCCTGGAGCGCAGGACAAGGGGCTGTGAGGCCATTGAGGAGACGTCGGTGGCCGCCCGGGCCAGGATACTGGTAGGCAAGCCGGAAAATCCCATGAAGAAGGTAATTCACATGTTCCCCCACTGCGGATTTACCCCCGCCCATCTGGAGCAGCTGGTGAGGGAATACCCCGATGCGGACACCCTGCTGGCCACCATCAGCCGCGTGTACCCCGGGCACCCCCTGGTGGCCAAGGCGGAGGAGCTGGGCCTCAACTTCGTCTGCGGCAATTCCCATGCCCTGGAAATCTTTGAGAACGGCGTCCCGATGGCCCGGGCCCTCAAGAACCACCTGCCTGACTGTGAGATCGTCATTTTTCGGGAGCGCCAGACCAGCGTCCCGCTGGACTGCTTCGGCTCGTCGGAGATTCAGAGCTACGGCAAAAATATTGCCGCGGAACACCTGCACAGCAAATGACCCCTTTGCGCTGGGCACACTGACGCCCCGGGTGCCGCCGTTCCCCGGCAGGAGAGAGGGAGCGGGTCCGGGCGGCGTCTGCCAACACATAAATGGGAGGTAAATTATGGAAAACAAGAAAGAGAACCCCAAAAAGGTCAATTCTGCTGCTGGCAGCGACGACCGCACCAAATGGCAGCCCATTGAGTGGGTCGGCATGATCCTGTTCATCGCCTTCCTGGCATGCATCTTCTTTGCGCATGAACAGTTCTCCGGCGCGTTCAACGCCATGTTCACCAGGTCCTATAAGATGTTCGAGTTCTACCTCTTTGGCTCCTCCATGCTGGGCGCCACCATCGTTGTGTCGATTATGACCGGCCGCGTTCTGGAGCGGCTGGGCTTTACAGACGCACTGATGCGCATTTTCCTGCCGATTATGAAGTATTTGAAAATCAATGCCGCTGTGTGCGTGGGCATCATCTACAACATCCTGGGCGACGTGAACGCCGCCGGACGCATTGCCGGTCCCGTGGTCATGAAGGCCGGCTGCACCAAGGACGAGCAGAAAATCGCCATTGCCACGCTCACCAACGCCCCCGCCTCCTTCTCCATCATCGTGCTGGGCATTATTGCCCTGTCCACCGCCGGGATCAACCCCCTGCCTGTGATGATTGTGGGCATTTTCCTGCCCATCTTCCTGATTCCCGCCTTCCTGCGCCTGTTCTGGCGTGACACCCACGCGGCCGACATCCACGATCTGCCCCGCTTCACCCCCGACACCGGCGTGATGGACCTGATTTTCGGCTCCGCCCGGGAGGGCGTGAGCATCGTCCTCACCGTAATCCTGCCCGCGGGCTGCGCCGTGTTTACCATCATTGGCCTGCTGGAGTACTTTGGCATCTGGGGCGCTATCGTCAGTGGTATGGGCGGCGTCCTGTCCGCCATCGGCATTGAGCCGGAGACCGGTATTCAGACCATCACGGTGGCCGGCACTCTGGCCACCAAGACCCTGGGCACCATGGTGTCCGGCCCCACCGCCGACGCCGCTGCTGGCGCTCTGTACGCCACCCTGGCCGACCCCAACGTGAAGAAGCTCATTGTGGGCTCCTTCATCCTGGCCAACTCCTCCTGGCCGGTCCAGGTGCCTCTGGGCCAGATTCCCGCCGTCTGGAGCGGTGTGGTGGACCTGAAGACCCGGGAAATCATGACCTCCGCCGTAATCGGCTGTATCATCCGCCTGGTCTACGCCGCCATCTGCGCCCAGCTGTTCGGGCTGTATTTCGCGGCTGTGGCATAAACTCTCCGGAGAACAGCGGTTCTCCAAACCAGATACATCGTCAAAGCCTCCGGTTTTCACCGGAGGCTTTGCGCATTTACTAATCCACTAGGATCAGATTTTGGATGTTGTTCCGGCCGGAGCCATTCTGGAGGAGGTAGACGGTGTAGTTTTCGCCGCAGGTGACGTCCAGATACAGGGAGCCGAAGGTCTCCATGGGGGGATAGGAGTCCAGCCAGGCGGGGTCCAGGGTGTCGATGCCCATGTAGGGGGGCATGGGGGCCAGGTCGGTGTCGGCGTAGAAGAAGCGGTAGGCCCCCGGCATGATGCTGCGGAAGGGGGCCACCTCCTTATACCGCAGGTCGCTGTAGACCACCCGGCCGTCATTCATGAGGACGTCCAGCGGGCCGCTGTTGTAGGCCAGGTTGCCCATCCGGAAGCCGGCGCAGCCGCTGGCGGGGGGACAGCAGCGGTCCTCGATCTGGAGCAGGTCCAGCCCCCGGGCGGTGCGGATCACGGCCACGGTGGTGAGGCCGTTGGTCTGGAAGGGCAGATTTTTTTGCAGGTAGACCCGTCCGCTGGCGCTGGAGACGGTGACAACCTGGTAGCCGGCCCGGACCCGGCCGTAGCCGGTGACGGAGGCGTAGCCCAGCCGGCTGGCAAACCGGCTGTTGGACACCGAGATGCGAAGGGGCGGGTAGCTGAAGGCCGCGTTGAGGAAGCGCACCCGGGAGGTGCCGGGCCGGTTGCCGCCGCCGTTTCCGGGGTAGACGGGCCCACCCTCACCGGGGAAGGGCAGGGGGATAACGGGCTCCACCACCGGGTTGTCGCCGGGGTAGACGGGCCCGCCCTCGCCGGGGAAGGGCAGGGGGATGACGGGCTCCACCACCGGGTCGTCGCCGGGGTAGACGGGTCCGCCCTCACCGAGGTCGGGGAGGGGGATGACCGCCTCTCCGCCGCCCCGCTGGAGCGGCGCAAGAAAATAACGAAAGCTCATATGTTTCAGACCGGATAAAAGCTCCGGATACTCCTTTCAGTGGTGCTGTACCAGTCTATGTGAAAGGAGCCGGAGGGGTGCGGCAGATATGCGGCGCTTTTTACAATAACATGCCTGTCTCATAAATATGGAAAGCCTCTGGAAATGCCGGCCGGTACGTCCTGTAGGGCAGGGGTTCTACCCCTGCCTATCCCCGCAAGGGGATAAAAAGGCATCGGAATAAGGCAAGGGCAGAGCCCTTGCCCTACATGCGGCAGTTTTCCTGAATTTATGAGACGAGCGTAACAATAACAAAAAAACCACTTGCACAATCAAGCGGTATCGTGTAAAATATGGATAAGAGACAACAAAAGCAAATAAAGGCAGGGCGAAGGGGATAGCCGTCCCCGACGCCCCTATGCAGGAGACAGCCCTCCCACACAGCAAGAAACTTGCGCCACGCCCATTTTACCAGACTTCCACAGGATACGCAAGCACGAAATGGGTATGTGTGTTTCGCTTTTGGCGGTGTAGGGAAAGAAAATTACCTTCGCCGCTTTTGCTGTCTCGGCGGCCCCGAGCAAAGCCCGAGGGGGATGGGAATGTCCCGCCCCCAAGGGCCGGACCGTTGAGGTACAAGAAAGGTATATGGAAGGAGAATACAAAATGAAAAAGGCGCTGTTATATGGTCTGGCGCTGGTCCTTGCGCTGTCGCTGTCTGCCTGTAACCGGCCCAAAGAGGAGCAGCCCATGCAGCCGGACCCTGCCCCCGGCACATCGGCCCCGGCGGACACCTCTGCCCAAGAGCCAGCCGCAACCCCTGAGACAGTCAAGGACACAACCCCGGAGCCCGTAGAGAATACCGCCCCGGAGCCGGAACCCGAGCAGACCCCGGCGGCCCCCGTTGAAGCCGAGGACACCCAGCCCCCGGAGGAGACAGCCCCTGAGAAGCAGGAGGAGCCGACAGAGCACCCCCCCGAAAAGACACCGCCGGCAGCCCAGACGACCGGCGAAGGTGGAGATACCGCAACCAGTCAAGCTCAGACACAGGGCAGTGAAAGCTCTACGCAGTATGATGGTCATGATGACCTCGGTGATTACGTGCTGAATGGAAAGGGCGGAAAGTATTACCCCGCATTGGGTATTACCCTGCCGGTGTCTTATGACGGCACAACAACAAATGGAGCACCCCCTCAAACCCCTGAGGAGCAGGAAGCGGCAAAAAGGGCGCATGAAGAAGCTAATGAATCATCAAAATATCATACTGAATCATGGGCAGGCGTAAGTATGGGTGGTTAATCCACTGATCGAGCAAAGAAAAGCAACGGATTATCCGTTGCTTTTCTTCTCAGCTTGTCGAAGAAGCAGCTACGAGACAGAAGGCGCAAAAAGCCTCCTTTTGAAAGGAGGTGCCCCAGTGCGCACACTGGGGCGGAGGATTGCGTTTTGCGGAGCAAAACATACGAAGTAAACTAAGATTAGGATTATTTCATACATTTTGCCTTCGGCAAAATACAATCCTCAGTCAGCCTTCGGCTGACAGCTCCTTTCAAAAGGAGCCTGCCCCCCTCTGTCAGGGGGAGTCAGCCCTGCGGGGGCGGAGGTTTTTTGGCAGTCTAAAGAAAAGCAACGGATCATCCGTTGCTTTTCTTCTATCATAACATCTTTATAGCGCCGTGCGGCTGGTCAGGGCTGCCGCACGGGAACACCGGCCTGCGCCAGGGCGCGGCGCAGGCTGTCCGCCCCCTGGAAGACGGTTCCCGACATACCCGTCTGCACCGCCGCCTCCACGTTGGCGGCCAGGTCGTCCACGAAAAAGCACTCCTCTGCCTTCAGGCCGTACTCCCGAAGCAGAACCCTGTACAGCTCAGGCTGGGGCTTGAGCAGCTTCCATTCGGCGGAGACGATCCGCCCGTCGAAGCACTCGCTGCCCGGGATGCGGTCAAAGTACTTTGGCAGGTCCACATTGGCGTTGGACAGCAGGTAGATGCCATAGCCCAGTGCTTTCAGCTCCCGGACGACCTCCGCCGTCCCCTCGATGGGCAGAAGGGGCCGCTTCCACCAGTCGAAGACCAGGGTGTGGACCGCGCTGTGGAGCCGCTCCGGCAGACGCCGGCACATGGCCGCCTCCGCGTCCGCAAAGGAGATAGTCCCGCAGTCCAGCTGGACCCACTCTACCCGGCCGAAGACCTCGCTGAGCAGCTGAGCACGGTCCTCCTCGGAGACGCCCAGCCGGTCCACGAAGACCTCGGGGCACCACCGAATCAGCACATTGCCCATGTCAAATACAATATTGCGGATCATGTGCCGGCCTCCCTGGGCTTTTTTCCCAAACTTTTCCATTTTTCCAGCCGCTTCCGCCGCCGGTCTCTGATTTCCAGCCGCTCCCCCAGGTCCCGGGCGCCCACGCCGTAGACCAGATAGAGGATGATACCCGAGACAATCATAATGAACACCGTGGAGGCGCACCGCCGGCCCGAGGCGTTCACGTTGTAGCCGTACAGCCCCTCCTCCCGGCACATGGACTGGATGACCATGGCGTAGGTGGTGCCGTAGGAGCTGGCAAAGGTGGCCGACATGTCGTACTCGGTGAACAGGGCGTTGAAATTCAGGGCGAACACCGCCAGCACCGAGGGCAGGATGATGGGCAGCTTTACCTTCAGGAAGGTGACCAGCGGGCTGGACCCCAGGTTGCGGGCGGCGTCCTCCAGTTCCTCGTCGATGGCGTAGAAGGCGGCCTTAATCATCCGTAGGGAGAAGGGCAGCTTCACCACCGTGTAGGCCAGGATAATCAGAAGCCGCACATGGTTGGCGTAGTAGAGGTTGGTCCCCCCCACATACCAGACGTCGTTGCTGTTGAAATACACCCGGTAGGAGTAGCAGATCAGGATGGTGGGCAGTAGCCAGGGGAAAAGCAGGCAGTACTCCAGGGCGACCCCCGACTTTTTCTTTCGATTTTTAAAGATGTAGTTGCAGGCCACCACCACAATGACACAGGCCAGTGCGGCGGCGATGGCGGACAGCACAAAGCTGAGCTTAATGCCCCCCAGGGTGGCCTCGTTGGCGAACAGGCCGGAGATGGACCCCTTCCGGGTCTTGTAGGTGCCCCGGTTGGTGAGGTACTGGTAGTCCTGGGTGCCGAAGAAATTGATGAGGGTCCAGTTGGACAGGTCCAGCCGCTTCATCCGGATGGCCCCGTAGGTCTGGAAGGAAAAGACCACAATCATCACCACGGGGATCATGTAGATGACAAAGAGGATGTAGGCGTAGATGTGGGCCAGGACGTTGGCCACGGGGTTGTCAATCTTCTGCTTTTGCAGCCTGGCCTTGGTCTTGGAGACGGACAGATAGTGCCCCTTCCGCTCGTAGGAGGACAGCACCGTCAGCAGGACGATGGTGAACATGGCAAGGATGATGGACAGCAGAGCGGCCCGGGCCTGGGGAAAGGCCTCGTCCGCCGTGGAGGACCCAGCCAGACGGACGATCTCCGGGTTGATGGAGTCGTAGCCCAGCAGGGTGGGGGCGGACATGGCGCACAGACCGGTGATGAAGGTCATCACCGTCAGGGAGAACATGGTGGGCACCAGGGTGGGGAAGACCACCTTCCACAGCACCTTAAAGGGCCGGGCCCCCATGTTCCGGGCGGCCTCCACCGTGTTGTAGTCGATGCCCCGGATAGCGTTTCGCAAAAACAGGGCGTGGTTGCTGGTGCAGGCGAAGGTCATGGTGAACAGCACCGCATTGAAGCCGGAAAACCAGCTGGGGTTCATCCCGGGGAAGGCGTTTACCAGCAGGGTGGTGATGATGCCGTTGCTGTCGTAGAGGAACAGGTAGCCTGTCACCAGGGCCACGCCGGAGTAGATCAGGGTGGTCATATAGCCCAGGCGGAGGATCTTGGCCCCCTTGATGTCGAAATACTCGGTGAGCAGCACAATGGACACGCCCACCACGTTGACCGTAATCACCAGGCAGATGGCCAGCTTCAGGGAGTTCCACACATAGGAACCCATGTTGCCGGCGAAGAAGAAGCGGATCACCGCCAGGGGGTCCACCTCTCCGGAGGCGTTCTGGGTGGTAAAGATGCTGGCCAGGGTGTTGAGGCAGGGCAGCAGCATAAAGCCTAGGAACAGATAGGCGAAGAAGGCGGCGCCGAAAATCTTCACCAGCAGGGCCGGGCTCAGGGCGCCGGAGCGGGTTTTTGTCATGACCGCCACCCCCTTACCCGGCGGGGTAGGCCATCACGTCCCTGGGGTCCATGACCACCTGCACGGTTTGGCCCGCCTCGTAGATGTTCACACCGTCGTTCTTCTCAATGACCTTGATGGTCTGTCCGGCGGCCTTGATGTAATACTTGATGTACAGCCCGTAGTACTCCCGGCTGTCCACTACGCCCTCCAGCACCACATTGCCCGGCTTGGGCTCCACGTTCACGTGGATGCGCTCCAGGCGGATGTAGTTTCGGGCGGCCGGGTGGACCCGGCCGCCGGCCCTGTTCAGGGCCGATACCGCCTCGGAGCCCAGGAGGTTGATATCCCCGATGAAGTTGCAGACGAACTCGGTGGCCGAGTGGTTGTACACCTCGTTGGGGGTGCCGATCTGCTCGATGACCCCCTTGTTGAATACCGCGATGTGGTCGGAGAGGGTGAGGGCCTCCTCCTGGTCGTGGGTGACGTAGATGGTGGTGATGCCGAAGTCCTTCTGCATCTGCTTCAGCTCGTTGCGCAGCTGCACCCGCAGCTTAGCATCCAGGTTGGACAGGGGCTCATCCATGCAGATGATGGACGGCTCGGTGACCAGGGCCCGGGCGATGGCCACCCGCTGCTGCTGGCCGCCGGACAGCTGGCTCACCGCCTTTTTCAGCTGCTCCTCGCTCAGGTCCACCTTTTTGGCGATGTCGTTCACCTTCTGGGCGATCTCCGGTTTTCTCAGCTTTTTCAGCTTCAGGCCGAAGGCGATGTTGTCATACACCGTCATGGTGGGGAACAGGGCGTAGGACTGAAAGACGATGCCGATGTTCCGCTCCTCAATGGGCACATGGGTGATGTCTTTGTCCTTCACCACCACCGAGCCGGAGACGGGCTGGATAAAGCCGGTGATGGTGCGCAGGGTGGTGGTTTTCCCGCAGCCGGAGGGCCCCAGGAAGGTGAAAAACTCCCCCTCCTTCACGTGGACGTTAATGTCGTGCAGGGCGGTGAAGTCGCCGAATTTGACAACGATGTCGTTGAGCCGGATCATAGACGATGCTCCCTCTCTGTTTTAGATTGAAAGACGCGCGGCGGACCGGTTCCCCGGTCCGCCGCAGGTGAGGTGATTCAGATTAGCCGGCGGACTGGGTCAGGGTAGCCCAGTCCAGGCTGTCCCAGTCGGGCTCAGCCTTGGCCTCGCTGGCGTCGGCCCAGTAGAAGCCCAGGTTGGTCATGATGTTGGTCCAGTCGCTGGAGTGGGCGGCCACGTACTCGGCATAGGTGGTGTCGCCGTCCACCTTGGACAGGGCGAAGTTCTTCAGCTCATAGATGGGGGGAATGCCGTCGGGGTAGAGCATATCGGCGGCCGCGGTGTTGCAGGGGTAGGAGTCGAACTCCTCGCCCCAGGCGGCCTGGGTCTCGGCGGAGCCGAACCACTCGGCGAACTCCTCCACAGCGGCGGTCTGCTCGGGGGTGCGGCCGGCCTTATCCAGGATGCCGATGTACTCGGCGATGTAGTAGGTGCCGTCCTTGATGTCCACCAGGTTCCAGTTCTCGGGGCTCATGGTGCCCTTCAGGGGCTTGTCAGAGCTCTCGCCGGCGGCGTCGATCTTGCCGTAGAGGGAGGAGGAGTAGAAGGTGGATACCTGCACGTCGC
The DNA here is from genome assembly GCA_910585815.1 of uncultured Oscillospiraceae bacterium. GTDB lineage: Bacteria > Bacillota > Clostridia > Oscillospirales > Oscillospiraceae > Lawsonibacter. The sequence goes on from CAJUFJ010000023.1 coordinate 15,579, forward strand.
CCTTGTTCAGGGGATCAAAGCCGTACTTGTAGTCGTCGCCGCCGCTCTTGCCCTGGGCGCAGTACTTCCACAAAGTCTTCCAGCCGTCGATGGAGATGCCGCCGGCGGGGGAGGCGGGGTCCACAAAGGCGTAGAGCATGGCGGAATTGATGTTGGCGTTGGTGGTGCCGCCCACCTTGTTCTGGCGGTACCAGGAGTAGCCGCAGTCCACAATGTCGGCCCAGTGGTCGAAGTGGAGCTCGGCGCCGTTGGTGCCCAGCTCGTCATTACGGTAGAGCATCAGCACGTTCTGGATGACCAGGCCGTAGGCCTTGCCGGAGTAGACGTACTCGCCCACGTCGCCCGACCAGGTGGGGGTCCAGTCCATAATCTTCAGGTTCTCATAGGTGCCGTCCACCAGCTGGCTCCAGCGGGTCTCGTTCAGGCCGAAGATCAGGTCGCCGTCCTTGTTCTCGTTGGCGGCCTGGATGGCGGCGGTGTCGCCAGAGATGACGGAGTTGTCGTCGATGGAGATGTTGAAGCCGGCCTCCTTGGCCTCGTTAATCAGCCATGTGGTGCGCTCGGTGGAATTGGAGTTGGAATAGATGCGGATGGTGTAGTCGTAGTCTGGCTCCACGCCCTGGGGGGTGGACTGGCCGGCGCTGCTGCCGCCGGCGGGGGGCTGGTTATCCTCCGGTCCGCCGTCGCTCTTGGGGCCGCAGGCGGTCAGGGACAGGGCCATGGACATGGCCAGTGCAAGTGCAAGGACTCGTTTCATTTTCAGGACTCCTTTTTCTAAATTGGGCATTCCGATGATAGGCTCTGTACTATATTATAGCCGACTTGGGGAAAATGTCAAGAAGTATCCGGCTCCTGAGGGGATTTTTTGGAAATTCCTCACGAGGGGGCGGGCAGGCCCCGGGCGGTGGCCCACTCCCGGGCGCGGCGCAGGAAGGTGCTGCGGGACACCCCCAGCTCCTGGCCGGCCTGGATGGCGGAGATGCGGCCCAGCCACCAGGCCTCTGCCAGAGCGGGGAAGGCGTCCGGCATGGACAGCCGGGCCCGGCCGAAGCGGACCCCCCGCTCCTTGGCGGCGGCGATGCCCTCCATCTGGCGCTGGCGGATGTACTCCCGCTCGGTCTGGGCCACGTAGCTGAGTAGCTGGAGGACGATATCGGCAATGAGCACGCCGGTGAGGTCCCGGTCCTCCCGGGTGTCCAGCAGGGGCATGTCCAGCACCACGATGGCCACCCCCTTCTCCTTGGTGAGGCTGGCCCACTGCTCCAGAATTTCGTCATAATTGCGGCCCAGGCGGTCGATGCTCTTGACCACCAGCACGTCGCCGCTGCGCAGGGAGCGCACCAGGCGCAGGTACAGGGGGCGGGCGAAGTCCTTGCCCGACTGCTTTTCCACCACGATGTGTTCCGCAGGCACGCCGAACTCCCGCATGGCATACAGCTGCCGATCCTCCTTTTGGCTTCGGGTGGATACTCTCACATAACCGTAGGTTCTCCTTGACATGCCTGGTCCTCCTTATGAAATATGTAGAATATCCATGAATTTTATCGAAAACCGCCGGCTATGTATACCGTTTGGCGGGGAAAATTTGAAAAGAGTCTGCCGAACCCGATTCGGCAGACTCTCACTTTTTCTGTTTTTTTGTGCGGGACAGTGCGGAGTTGTGGACCGAAAAGCATACTTTTTGAGCAATATTTTTTTCTTTCAAAAAAATTTCAAAAAAGCCCTAATCTTTTTGAATTTGCGGCCGATTAGATAATTAAGCGCGGCGAGAAAGCCGTGTGCAAAAAGTATAGGTTTTGGTCAGCGGCGGCCAGGACGGCCGTCTGGAGAATGTTAAGGAGCGCGAATTATGCTGTGCATTTCCATGAGAGCCGGCGACTATTTCACCGTCGGCGAAAGCACGGTGATCCAGTTCACCCGTCTTACGGGGGACCGGGCTCACATCACCGTCAACGCCCCCCGTGAGGTCCCCGTCCTGCGGGGCGAGGTGCTGGAGCGCAACGGCGGCCAGCGGCCCGGCTGCGTGATGGACGTGGCCCCCCACTATGTGCGCCAGCTGCCCTGGGACCACCGGAAGAAGCAGGCCCTGGCCGAGCTGCGGGAGGTTCTGGAGGGGATGGACGGCGACGAGGCCCGCACCCTGCGGGAAAAACTGGATGTCATTTTTCCGGTTTCACCCGGTCCTAGGCCGGTTGAAATATAGTACCGCGCCGGAAGGATTGAGCATCGTGGCCACGTGCTCAATTTGAAAGGCGCACCACAGAACTGTGTCCGGCAAAAGGATGCGCCGGGCACACTAAAAGTCGAAAGGAGTCAAAACTCATGCGTATTCAGCACAATATTATGGCTATGAGTGCCTACCGCAACTACAACACCAACACCTCTGCCGTTGCCAAGAACCTGGAGAAGCTGTCTTCCGGCTACAAGATCAACCGCGCCGGTGACGACGCCGCCGGTCTGGCTATTTCTGAGAAGATGCGTGCTCAGATCACTGGCCTGAACGCCGCTCAGAAGAACGTCAAGGACGGTATCTCTCTGGTGAAGACCGCTGAGGGCGCCATGCAGGAGATTCAGGACATGCTCAACCGCATGGACTACCTGGCCACCCAGTCCGCCAACGGCACCTACGACAACGAGGTTGACCGCGCCGCCCTCCAGAAAGAGGTTGAGCAGCTGAAAGCGGAAATTAACCGTATTGCCGACAGCGCCAACTTCAATGGCATCAAGCTGCTGGATGGCTCTCTGGACACCGGAGCCACTGAGGCCACCACCACTTGGGGCGAGGCCGCCGAGATTGATATCGGCACAAAGGATCAGGCGCACCAGCTCGGCACTACTGCCGTTGGCCACGCCCTGCACAAGGACGGCGTGGAGCGTCAGGACCCCAGCTTCACTGTGGACCTGACCAACGTGGAGTTCAATTCTAAGGGCACCGCCGGCTTCAAGATTACGGTTGGCGGCGTAGATATTACCGTTGACAAGGGCGCTGATGGAACGACCGCTCTCAAAGATGGCGACAAGCTCTCCGGCGAGGACTTGGCCAAGGCCATTGCCGCGGCGGTCAACGCAAACGCGAACGCCGGTACCACGGGAACCAAGCCCGACGGTACTGCCAGCGGCGATTTGAACGGTGTAAAGATCGGTGATCTGGTGTACAAGGCCACCGTGGACGGCACCTCTGTGAAGTTTGAACTCCAAGACAAGGATACAAACGGCGTTGACATCAATCCTCAGGACCTGAAGGCTGACGGCACTGCCACCATCGAGCAGCAGGGTGTGGTTATGGCGGTTGCGAATGCTGCCGATGGCACGCTGACTGGTCTGGATGCCGGCGGCCACGCCAACACCAAGATCACCTATGGCGTTGCGGAGAAGAAGGGCGAGATGGCCCACGCCACCATCGACCTGACCGGCAAGATTCAGGACGGCACCAAGCTGACCATCGGTGACCAGACCTACGTGTTCAAGGTTGGCAAGGACAGCAAGGTCAAGGACGCCGGCAAGGGCGAGACCATCATCGACCTGTCTGATGTGGCGGCCGATGATGCCCAGCTGGTGGATAAGGCTATTGCCGCACTGACCAATCAGGAGAACACCGGTTTCCGTCTGGAGTCCGGCAAGACCGGCCTGCTCACTGCCGTCGAGAAGGAGAGTTACGCTGGCGAAGCTGACCTCTCCACCAGTGAGGGCCTGAAGTCCTGCTTCAAGATTTCTCAGATGACCTATACTCCTGGTAATACGGGCGACGAGAGTAAGGCCCTCCAGCTCCAGATCGGCGACACCTCCGACAGCTACAACCAGCTGAAGGTCAAGGTGGGTGACATGCACACCAAGGCCATGGGTATTGCTGACCTGAACATTGGCAACCAAGATGATGCCGCCGCCGCCATCCAGACCATCCGCGACGCTATCAACTACGTGTCCGGCGTCCGTGGCGACCTGGGTGCCACTCAGAACCGTCTGGAGCACACCGCCAACAACCTGTCCGTGATGGCCGAGAACATCCAGGACGCCGAGTCCACCATCCGCGACACCGACGTGGCCGAGGAGATGATGAGCTACACCAAGAACAACATCCTGGTGCAGTCCGCCCAGGCCATGCTGGCCCAGGCCAACCAGGTTCCTCAGGGCGTTCTCCAGCTGCTGGGCTAATCCGCAGACACTTAAATCAAACAGACCCAAGGAGGGGCGGGCGCTTGCCCGCCCCATTTTGTATGACAGAAAGGGGGACCTGCCATGACCATCGGCCAGAATATCCGGGCCATCCGAAAGAAGCGGGGCCTCACCCAGGGCCGGCTGGGCCAGCTGTGCGGCATGACGGGCGGGGCGATCTCCAGCTACGAGAACGGCGTCACCGTACCAAAGCGCCGGGTGGTGGAACGCATCGCCCAGGCGCTGGACGTTCCCGCGGACAAGCTGACCCAGGGGGCCGTCCCCGCCCTGGAGCCCGCCATCCCCGCCGCCGCCCAGCCCAGCGATGCCCTGCTCTACGACGGGGTACTGACCCTTCTCAAAGAGCTCTACGGCGTTGTGGAGGGCCGCATCATCCTGGGGGAGAACGGGGCCAGCAGAAGGTACTATGTGGTCCGCCAGGTCCCGGAGGACTTCGTCCTCTATGACAGCGACATCAGCGCCATTGTCCGCTCCGCCAAGGCGTCCATGTCGCCGGTGCTGGCCTACATGCGCACCCTCCGGGGGCAGAGCGCGGTATGACGGTAGGGCTGCAGATCAACGCTCTGCGCCGGCAGCGGGGCCTGACCCTTGAGGAGCTCAGCGCCCTGTGCGGCGTCCACCGGGACGACCTGGGGCTGTATGAGCGGGGGGCCATGACCCCCAGGCCGGAGACGGTGGCCAGAATTGCCCGGGCACTGGACGTGCCCATCGCGGCTATTCAGGCGGGCATGGGCTGGACCGCGCCCCGGCCCACCGAGGACTGGGAAACCGCCAGAGGGGACAGCCTGCTCCGGGACGGCATCCTGGAGGCCGCCCGGGAGGCGGGGGACTTCCCCGTGGAGGAACAGGAGGTGCTGGCCCTGCTGGAGTCGGTAAAGGCCTCCATCCCCGCCCTGGTGGAGCACATGAAGGACACCCGCCCCGAGGCCGTCATCCACCGGGAGATTCTGGAGGAGCTGAGGCTGGCCCCGGAGGAGGAGCCCTGGGAGCTGACCGACAGCCAGTGGGAGCAGCTGCGGGAGCTGCTGCCCTCCGAGAAAGCGGGCCGGGGCCGGGCCTTCAAGAGCAACCGGCTGATGCTGGACGGAATTCTCTACTGGATGCGCTCCGGCGCGGCCTGGAAGGACCTGCCCGCCCGCTACGGCCGGCATAAATGCGTCTCCGACCGCCTGCGCCTGTGGACCAGAACGGGGGTGTGGGAGCCGGTGCTCCAAAAGCTGGTGGAGCTGGGGGTGCTGGACGAGACCTCGGTACGCAGGGCGGACGAGGGGACAAAGCCCCCCTGATACGGGCCATTTTGCCCCTTTACGGCCGGGTCAGGTTGTGGTATAATCCTGAAAACAGCTGGCGCGTGCCACGGTTTTTGAATCAGTAGAGGAGCGGATATTTATGGTCAAGGTCAATGAAAACTTTCTAAAGCTGCCCGGCAGCTACCTTTTTTCCGAGGTGGCCCGGCGGATTCGCGTCTATAATGAGGCCCACCCCCAGGCCAGCATCATCAAGCTGTCCATCGGCGATGTGACCCGTCCCCTGGTCCCCGCGGTGATTTCGGCGATGCACGCCGCCGTGGACGAGATGGGCACAGCGGAGGGCTTCCACGGCTACGGCCCGGAGCAGGGCTATGAGTTCCTCCGGGAGGCCATCGCCCAAGGTGACTACGCCGCCCGTGGGGTGGATATCCAGCCCGGTGAGATCTTCGTGTCCGACGGAGCCAAGAGCGACTGCGGCAACATCGGCGACATCTTCGGGGTGGACAACGTGGTGGCGGTGTGCGACCCGGTGTACCCCGTCTATGTGGACACCAACGCCATGGCCGGCCGGGCCGGGGAGTATCAGGAGGAGCTGGGCAAGTGGAATCGGCTCATCTACATGCCCTGCGTGGAGGCCAACGGCTTTTCCCCCGAGCCTCCCCAGGAGATTCCCGACATCATCTACCTGTGCTCCCCCAACAACCCCACCGGCGCGGTGCTGACAAAGGACCAGCTGAAGGTGTGGGTGGATTACGCCAACGCCCACGGGGCGGTGATTCTGTACGACTCGGCCTATGAGTCCTTCATCACCAGTGAGGATGTGCCCCACACCATTTTTGAGGTCGAAGGGGCCCGCACCTGCGCCATCGAGTTCCGTTCCTTCTCCAAGACCGCCGGCTTCACCGGCAACCGCTGTGCCTACACCGTGGTGCCCATGGAGCTGGAGCGGGGAGGCGCGAAGCTGAACACCATGTGGAACCGCCGCCAGTGCACCAAGTTCAACGGCGTGCCCTATGTGGTCCAGCGGGGGGCCGCCGCCATCTACACCCCCGAGGGCCGGGCCCAGATCATGGCCAATATCGACTACTACCGGGAAAACGCCCGGGTCATCCGGGAGGGCCTCACCGCCGCCGGCCTGACCTGCTTCGGCGGGGTGGACGCCCCCTATATCTGGCTGAAGACCCCCAACGGCGTGGGCTCCTGGGACTTCTTCGACCAGGTGCTGGACCGGGCCAACGTGGCCACCACCCCCGGCGCAGGCTTCGGCCCCAGTGGAGAGGGCTACATCCGCCTTACCGCCTTTGGCGACGCCGACGCCACCAAAACCGCTGTGGAGCGGGTGGCGAATATGTTCATGTAAGTGGAGCAGTATGGAACATTTTTCGGAGTACTGTTTCCAGACACTGGCGAAGGAACGGCCCTTTGACTGGCCCGGCCAGTTGGAAAAATCCCCTGTAACAGACGCGGATATACAGGCGGTGGAAGCGGCCTGGGGATACCGCTTTCCGGAGGAGTTCCGGGAGTTCCTGATGTCATATATTCTCCCAAGCCCAACTTGGGTCTATGGAAAGTTCTACGGGGAATCTTTTGATGATTGGCCCGGCGGCGGGACAACATACTCCCCTGAGCTGAAACGCTATTTACAGTGGGATGAAATTCCAGACGATCAGGAAATCTGTGTGTTAGAATTTAATCTGTCCGGCCTGGAAGAAATGGCGGATATTCGGGGACACAACCTCCAGGAAAATATAGAGCGGCTGTCTTGGACGGGCACTGCATCTTCAGGCTATATCCTGCTGGGTGAGTTTACCGATAATTATGTCTTTTTAGAGTGCGAAACCGGCCGGGTTGTCTATGTCGACCATGACTGTTATACAATGAGCCATCAGTCAGAGGTGGAAAATATCAGGGAATATCAATCCCTGCTGTTCAAAAATTTCTATGACCTGTTAAAATGTCTTTTCTTAGGTATCGTTTGCGACGGAGCAACCTCGGAGCTGATGCCTGTAGAGTAAAAACGCTGACATAAAAAGGCCGCCCGGCGGGCGGCCTTCTCTTATTCCTGATCTTTTGCTTCCGCGATGGTGTCCAGCAGATCACACAATTCCTCGTTTGTGTAGTTCTTTCCGCTCTTTTTAATCAGTCGGCGCAGCTCGTAGATTACAGCCTGCTGGATAATCTTGATTTCTTTTTCGCTTGGCATAAGCTTACCTCCTTTACACCGGCAATGTTCTGCTGTGATTCTTTAATATATTTATATTATATCAGAGAAACTGGAACACGTCAATGTGAAGCGGTTGGGAACATAAAAAACCTCCTGTGCCATACACAGGAGATTTTTTACGGGCCATATTCCATTACACAGCGCGGGTGACCTTACCGGAACGGAGGCATCTGGTGCAGACGTAAACATGAGTGGGGGTACCATTCACGATCGCCTTAACCCGCTTCACATTGGGCTTCCAGGTACGGTTGGAGCGGCGGTGGGAGTGGGAAACCTTGATGCCGAAGGTCACACCCTTGTCGCAAAATTCGCATTTGGCCATGTTGCTAACCTCCTCGCTATGAGAAATATCTGAAACCTTGGAAAATTACCTTCAAAAAAGCTTCGATTGATATCATAACAGATATTCCCCGGAAATGCAAGTATTTTTTTCAAAAAGTCCGTGGGAGAATTGGGCGGAAGCGATTGACAGAAAACCCCTCCTTCGCTTATACTGAAAAGGAAATAATCGGGGGCGGCTGCACCCCCGAAACTGCGGAGAACACCGCGCTGGAGAGGAGACGGAAGCTATGTCGGAACAGCAAAAAAGTGTAAAACTGGGGGAGATCATACAGGAATTCAACCTGGAGATTCTGCGTACCGCCCCCGACTATGAGAACGTACCCCTGCGGGCCCTGGACATCAACCGGCCCGGCCTGCCCCTGACCGGTTTTTTTGAGCATTTCGACACCGAGCGGCTGCTGTTGATTGGTCTGACGGAGCATACATATTTAAGCGACCTGACCCCGGAGCAGCGGCGGGAGCGGTTTGACCGCCTGCTGTCCTACCCGGTGCCTGCGCTGATCCTCACCCGGGGGCTGGAGGCCTATCCCGAGTGCCTGGAGATGGCGGACAAGCACGGGCGGACGGTGCTGCGCTCCACCCAGCGGACCGCTGTGTTTATGAGCTCCCTCATCAGCAGCCTGTACAGCCACCTGGCCCCCCAGATCACCCAGTCGGGGGTGATGCTGGAGGTCTACGGCGAGGGCATCCTGATTCAGGGTGAGTCGGGGGTGGGCAAGAGCGAGGTGGCCATCGAGCTGCTGAAGCGGGGCCACCGCCTGGTGGCTGACGACGCGGTGGAAATTAAGGTGACCAGCCACGACACCCTTCTGGCCACCGCCCCCGCCCTGATCCGGGGCTACATGGAGCTGCGGGGCATCGGTGTTATCGACATCAGCCGCCTGCTGGGCATGGGCGCCATCAAGCTGAACCAGGAGATCGACCTGGTGGTCAACCTGGAGCCCTGGGACGACAAAGCGGTATATGACCGCTTCGGCCTGGAGTCCCATTTTACTGAAATTTTGGGCGTGAAGGTGCCCGCCGCTACCATCCCGGTAAAGCCCGGCCGAAACCTGGCCAGCATTGTGGAGGTGGCCGCCATGAACAACCGCAACCGGAAGATGGGCCACAACGCGGCCCAGGAGCTGACCGACCGGATGGACAAGCTGTTTCAGGAGCAATTGGAAGGAGGAGAAAACTGATGTATTACATTGGCATTGACGTAGGCGGCACCAACCTGGTGGCCGGACTGGTGGACGAGACGGGGCGCATCCTCAACAAGGTGAGCACCCCCGTGGCCAAGGACATGACGGCGGAGCAGTTTGGCAAGGAGCTGGCCCGCATGTCCCGCCGGCTGTGCGAGGTGGGGGAGCTTCCCTTCGACAAAATCGAGGCGGTGGGCGTGGGCCTGCCCGGCGCGGTGGACAATAAGGTCGGCCTGTTTGTCCAGAACCCCAATATGCCCTTCAAGGACAAAAATGTGCCGCTGCGGGAGATGTTCCAGAAGGAGTGGGACGTACCCGTCTACCTGGGCAACGACGCCAACTGCGCCGCCGTGGGCGAATACTGGGCGGGCGCGGCCAAGGGCTGCGACCCGGCGGTGGTGGTCACCCTGGGCACCGGCATTGGCGGCGGTCTGGTGGTGGGCGGCAAGCTGTTCACCGGCTTTGCCAACGCCGGCATGGAGATCGGCCACATGATTATCCAGCCCAACGGCATCCTGTGCGGCTGCGGCGGGCGGGGCTGCTGGGAGCGGTACGGCTCAGCCACCGCCCTGATTCAGCTCACCCAGCTGGAGATGGAGCGCAGCCGGGACAGCCAGCTGTGGGAGCTGTGCGACAACGACCCGTCCAAGGTCCAGGGCCGCACCTCCTTCCAGGCCGCCCGCCTGGGGGACGAGGCCGCCAAGCGGGTGCTGGCCAACTATCTCCAGGGGCTGTCCATCGGCATGATAAACCTGGTGAATATCCTCCAGCCCGAGATCATCTGCCTGGGCGGCGGCGTGAGCAACGCCGAGGACGACCTGTTGCTGAATCCCCTGCGGGAGCTGGTCTGGCGGGGCTGCTTCGACAAGGAGCACCATGTCCGCATCGAGAAGGCCTCCCTGGGCAACGACGCCGGTGTTGTCGGCGCGGCCCTGCTGTGTAATCTGGTATAACGGTTTAAGGCCCGGGCAAAAGCCCGGGCCTTGCGTATTTTCAGGTTTCCTGATCCTTTGCCTCTGCAATGGTGTCGATCAGATTGCACAATTCCTCGTTGGTGTAGTCCTTGCCGCTCTTTTTAATCAGGCGGCGCAGCTCATAAAGAATCGCCTGCTGTGTATCTTTGCGGTCTTTTTCAGTTCCCATGCTGTTCACCCCTTTGGTATTTGAATACATTATAACACAATCGTGACGGGGAAAACAAGAGCGTTTTAAACTTTGCTCACGCCCGTCTCATAAATTCAGGAAAGCTGTGGAATGTAGGGCAGGGGCAGAATCTCTGCCCTGCTTATGAGACGGGCGTGAGTTTTTTTGTTTCACCTATTCTAATTTCTCCAAAAATCTGCTATAATCAAACGATACAACGATCTTGATTTTGGAGGGCCTATGGAACGACTGGAGAAACTGCTGAGAGAGCGCTGTCCTGAAATGGAGCTGCGGGTGAACGAGCTTATGTCGAAGCACACCACCTTCCGCATCGGCGGCCCGGCGGCGCTGATGGCCCTGCCCGGAAACACAGCGCAGGTGAGGGCGGTGCTGGACATCGCCCGAGAGCTGGACATCGAGCCCTTTTTCCTGGGCAACGGCTCCAACCTGCTGGTGGCCGACGGGGGCTATCGAGGCTTTGTGGTGAAGCTGGCGGGGGAGTTTGAGGAGATTTTTACAAAGGTCCTGGAGGACGGAACGCTTGCGTTGGTGGCCGGGGGGGCCGCCCTGCTGTCTCGGATGTCCAGCCGGGCGCTGGAGGAAGGCTTCACCGGCCTGGAGTTTGCCGGCGGCATCCCCGGCAGCCTAGGCGGGGCGGTCACCATGAACGCCGGGGCCTACGGCGGGGAGATGGCCCAGGTGATGGAGCTTGTCAACGTCCTGACAAATGACGGAACAGTACAGACCTTCTCAAAGGAAGAATGCCAGTTTGGCTATCGAAGGAGTATTTTTTCCGGCAGCGATTACCTCATTTTAGAGGCGATCTTTTCCCTGGAGCCGGGGGACCCGGAGGCCATCAGGGCCCGCATGGAGGAGCTGGCCGCCAAACGGAAGGAGAAACAGCCCCTGGAGTACCCCAGCGCCGGGTCCATGTTCAAGCGTCCCCCGGGACACTTCGCCGCCGCCCTCATTGACCAGTGCGGCCTGAAGGGTCTCACCGTGGGCGGGGCCCAGGTGTCGGAAAAGCACGCCGGCTTTGTGGTCAACCGGGGGGGCGCCACCTGCGCTGATGTGCTGGAGCTGGTGCGGCAGGTGAAGGAGGAAGTCCTCCGGCAGACCGGCGTGGAGCTGGAGATGGAGGTCAAGGTGCTGAGATGAAGCTGAGTGAACGGTATCGGGTGGGGATATACGCCGTCCGGGAGAAAACCACCCTGCTGGTGCCCACTGTGGGCATCAAATGCGCGTCCCAACGAGGCCCGAAAGCTGCCCTGGCCGCCCCAGGCGGAGGAGCTGGGCGCGGCGGTGCTGGAGCTGCTGGACGAGCTGAAACAAAATCGCATCCAATATAACCCGGAGGCCAAGGGCTATTGGTTCCAGCCTGGCATCCGCAGCTGGAAGGCCTTCCAGGCGGCTTCCTCTACGGTTGACGTTGAGCTAAGGGGGACGGAGCTATCCATTACCCGGTGGGATGGCCGCTCCGAGCGGGGCTTTGTCCCAGAGCTGGAGCCCTGCACGGTGCTCCAGGAGGGTGTCGGCCCAAAGGAGCTGGGGGAGGCCATTCTGGCCGCGCTGATCCCCTTGGTGGAGAAGGAGCGCTAAAGGCTCCCCCCTTGTGGGGGAGCTGTCAGCCGAAGGCTGACTGAGGGGGCGCAGTCCAAAGAGGCCGGCGGCACATAGGGCGGGCGGCCACAGGCCGCCCCTACATAGGCAACCAAAAGATACCCAAAAAAGAGAGTGATATCATGGAATTTATCATTATTTCCGGCCTGTCCGGAGCGGGAAAGAGCAAGGCGGCATCTTTCATGGAAGACATGGACTACTTCTGTGTGGACAATCTGCCCGCCCCCCTTATCCCCAAGTTTGCCGAGCTGGGCATGGCGGGCTCCGGGGAGTACGACCGGGTGGCTCTGGTCACCGACGTCCGGGCGGGCACCAACTTCGACGGACTCTTTCAGGCCCTGGACGCCCTGGAGACCATGAAGTGCGCCTACCGCATCCTCTTTATGGACGCGGCCGACGAGACCATCATCAAGCGGTACAAGGAGACCCGCCGGGCCCACCCCCTGGCGGAGGACGCGGACAGCCTGGAGGGGGCTATCGCCCTGGAGCGGCGGATGCTGGCCCCCCTGCGGGCGCGGGCGGACAAGATTGTAAACACCACCAACCTGTCCACCGCCAAGCTGAAAGGGGTCCTTCGCCAGATGTTCGGCCGGGTGGGCACGTCGGAGGGACGGATGGAAGTGCAGGTGACCTCCTTTGGCTTCAAGCATGGGGTGCCCATGGAGGCCGACCTGATTTTTGATGCCCGCTTCCTGCCCAACCCCTTCTATGTCACCGAGCTGCGCCCCCTCACCGGCCTGGACGCCGGGGTGCGGGACTACGTCTTTCAAAACGGCCAGGGGGAGGAATTTCTCAAGCGGCTTTGGGAGCTGGTGGGCTGGCTCCTCCCCCGGTATGAGGAGGAGGGCAAGACCTCCCTGGTCATCTCCATAGGCTGCACCGGCGGGCACCACCGCTCTGTTGCCATCGCCCACGCTCTGGGGGAGAAAATCAAGGCCCAGGGCTGGCCGGTGGCGGAGAGCCACCGGGATTTAGGGCGAAATTGAGGAGGGGGTCCCATGGAACTTGATCAACTGTATGAGAGTATCCAAAATTTGAAGTCCAAAGGTGCAGTGGCCGACACCTACGGCGGGACCGGCGATCCGGGCGACCCGGATGGAGCCGTCCTCACCGAGTTCATAGAGTATATCAATGTCTGGCACGCCCAAAACCGGCCGGACTGGCTGGAGGCCCTTTACCAGGTGCTGGCCTGGCAGTTTGAGACCTTCCACGAGGGGGCGGACAGCTATTATGAGAACTTCTACGGCGATTCTCCCCGGGCAATCCAGGTAAAAACGGCGGATTTCCTGGAGGAGAACGGGTATTTGGAGCTTGCGGCTCCATACCGCCAGGGAATGGATTCCACGGTTCAAGGCATTTCCGAGTGGATGGACGAACACCTGGAAACCGTGTGGCGGTTCTGCCTGGACATTTTGGAGAAGCACAGATCAGACTGGCCGGAGCTGGAAGAAAGGAATGAAAATGGCTGAATCTTACCCCACCCTCCACCAGTGGGAGCGGGGGCCCAAGATCGTCGCCATCGGCGGCGGGACGGGCCTGTCCACCATGCTGCGGGGGCTGAAAAAATACACCAGAAACCTCACTGCCATCGTCACTGTGGCGGACAACGGCGGCGGCTCCGGGATGCTCCGCCAGGACCTGGGGATGCCCCCGCCGGGGGACATCCGCCACTGCATGGAGTCCCTGGCCAACACCGAGCCCATTATGGAGAAGCTGCTCACCTACCGCTTCACCGAGGGCAGTCTGGCCGGCCAGTCCTTCGGCAACCTGATTCTGGCCGCCCTCAACGGGGTGACCGGCTCCTTTGAGGAGGCAGTTACCCAGATGAGCCACGTGCTGGCCATCACCGGCCGGGTGGTGCCGGTGACCAGCGCCGATGTCCAGCTGGAGGCCGTTTTTGAGAACGGCGCCCGGGTGGTGGGGGAGTCCCAGATCGCCGCCTGCAAGAAGGAGCAGGACTGCCGCATCCACCATGTAGCCCTGATTCCCGACCACCCCCGGGCCACTCCGGCGGCGCTGGAGGCCATCAGGGAGGCCGACCTGATTCTGATGGGGCCGGGAAGCCTGTACACCAGCATCATCCCCAACCTGCTGGTGGAGGGGGTGGCCCGGGCGGTGGCCCAGGCAGACGCCCCCAAGCTGTATATCTGCAACATCATGACCCAGGACGGGGAGACAGAGGGTTACACCGCCGCCGACCACCTGGAGGCCCTGCTGGCCCACGGGGAGCCGGGGCTGGTGGACCTGTGTCTGGCCAACACCGCCCCGGTGCGGCCGGGGCTGCTGGAGAAGTACCGGGTGGAGGACGCCGTCCCCCTGACGGTGGACCGGGAGCGGGTGGCGGCGATGGGGCTGGAGCTGGTGGAGCGGCCGGTGGCTTCGGAGGAGGGCAACTACGCCCGCCACGACCCGGATAAGCTGGCCCAGGCGGTGCTGGACATCTACCGCAGCCGGGCGGTGCGCATCTTCCACGGGGCCCGGCGCTACATACTGGAGGATTGAACATGTCTTTTTCGGTGGACGTGAAAACCGAGCTGTGCCGGGCTCCCCTGAGCCGGAAGTGCTGCGCCCAGGCGGAAGCCTACGGCGTGCTGCTCTACTGCAACACCTTCCACGCCGCCCAGGCCCGAATCGTGACCGAAAACGGGGCCTTTGCCCAGCGGCTGCCCCTGCTGTTTAAAAAGGCCTTCCGTCTCACCTTCGACAGCCTGCCCCAGGGGGGCGGCAAGCAGGTCTTTGAGGTCCTGGAGCCGGATAAGCTGGCGGCGCTGCACCAGACCTTCGGCACAGACCCCAGGGCGGTGGCCCTCCACGTCAACTTCGCCATGCTGGAGGAGAGCTGCTGCCGGGCCGCCTTCCTCCGGGGGGCCTTTCTGGCCGGAGGGTCGGTTACCGACCCCCGGAAGGGTTACCACCTGGAGCTGGCCACCTCCCACCACAGCGTGAGCCGGGAAGTGCTGGCTCTCATGCGGGAGCTGGACCAGGAGCCCAAGTCCGCCCAGCGCAAGGGCAACGCGGTGATCTACTTTAAGCAGAGCGAAAAAATCGAGGACTTTCTCACCTGCGTCGGCGCGCCCCTGGCCGCCATGGAGGTGATGAACGCCAAACTGGAGCGAGACCTGCGGGGCAAGGTGAACCGCCGGGTGAACTGCGACGCCGCCAACCTGGACAAGGCGGTGGAGGCCGCTATGTCCCAAGTGGAGGCCATCCGCCGGCTGGAGAAGGCGGGGACCCTCATCACCCTGCCGGACAAGCTCCGGGAGGCCGCCGCCCTCCGCCTGGCCCACCCCGAGGACACCCTGGCCCAGCTGGCCCAGCGGTGCGACCCGCCTATCACCAAGTCGGCCCTCAACCACCGCCTGCGCAAGCTGGTGGAGCTGGGGAGGGGATAGCATGGACAAGACCGAAAACGGTGGACAGAGCCTGGTGTTCCCCATCGTACTGAAAGCCTCGACGGATATGCTGATAGCTGGCTGGCTGTTTTGCGGTTTCTTTAGTCTGGTCATGCTCCTGTTCGGGCTTATAATGGGAGCCTGGACCGTTTGCGGTCTGGCGGTTCTGATTCTGGCTGCGTATGGGATAATTCTGTATGGTCAGAAACGGAAGACGTTCATTTTTGAGCGGGACCAAGTGACGGTCCAGACCGCCTTTTCTCAGGTAAGTTATTCGTATGAGGGGATGGACGCCTTGATTTGCCGTTCGGTAACCATGAACCTGTCGCGCAGCAATTGGTCGGCCAGGCCTGCCCTGGCTCTGTGCCGCAAAGGGAAGAAATTGGTATGGGTGCCGCTTTCCTGGCTCACCGCGCCGGAATTTCAACAAGCTGTGGCTTGGGTAGAGCAGCTGCCCATTCCCAGACGTTATATTTGACCGGGCGGCCACAGGCCGCCCCTACAGAGAAAGATAAAAGGAGAAAACAGCTATGGTTAACTGCACCTTCCGCCCCGCCGCCCCCGGGGACGAGGAACTAATTTTAAGCTTCATCCGCGCCCTGGCGGACTACGAAAAAATGTCCGACCAGGTGGTGGCCACCCCGGAGTTGCTGCGGGAGTGGATTTTCGAGAAGAAAAAGGCGGAAGTCATCTTTGCCGAGACCGGAGGGAAAGCGGTGGGCTTTGCCCTGTTTTTCCACAACTTCTCCACCTTCCTGGGCCGGGCGGGCATCTATCTGGAGGACCTGTTTGTCCTGCCCCAGGATCGGGGCCGGGGCTACGGCAAGGCTCTGCTCAAGGAGCTGGCCCGCGTCGCCGTGGAGCGGGGCTGCGGCCGGCTGGAGTGGTCCTGCCTGGACTGGAACCAGCCCTCTATCGACTTCTACACCAAGAAGATGCACGCCGTTCCCATGGACGAGTGGACGGTGTACCGTCTGACCGGGGAGACCCTGGAGGAGGCCGCACAGCCTGAGTAGGAGCGCAAAAGGCTCCCTCTCTGAGGGAGCTGTCAGCCCGCAGGGCTGACTGAGGGAGTTTTCCGTTGACGAACTCCCTCCGCCCCAGTGTGCGCACTGGGGCACCTCCCTCAGAGAGGGAGGCTTGCCGCCTGTGGGCGGGACGAGGGGGGATACTATGTCCAAACGCTATGAATTTCACAGCAAGCTATCTCCAGTGCAGATTTTCGCCCGCATGGAAGTGCATCAAATGAATGTGAGGCGGATTGAAGACCAATGGGCTATGAGGATGGAGTATAGGAGGAAAAAGGGATACACCTTTTTGCTCTATATATCCTATTTAAGGGCGACAATTCCGGGAGTGCGTTTCCTTGGGACGGTGGAACAGACGGAGGGGGGAAGCGTGATCCGGGGTAAATTTGCCCTGTGGGGAAGTGACCTGCGGACATGCCTGATGTTTTTGGGATTTCCGATTTGTATTTGGCTGCTGCTTGACAGGTCTATTTCAGCTTTTTCTCTTGGTACATTAATTATGAACATGGCGTTGTTCTTTGGCTTATTTGTGATATTCAGGCTGGGAAGTGGAGAGTCCAATGTAGGACCAGTGCTGAATTACATAGAAAAAAACCTGTTGGAGTAATAGAAAGAGAGGGTCAATCCTATGTCCTTTGTCCACTTACACCTACACACGGAATTTTCCCTTCTGGACGGCGCCTGCCGCATCAAAAAGCTGGTGGAGCGGGTGAAGGACCTGGGCCAGGAGGCGGTGGCCATCACCGACCACGGCTGCATGTACGGGGTGATTGACTTCTACCGGGCCTGCAAGGCGGCGGGGGTGAAGCCCATCATCGGCTGCGAGGTCTACGTGGCCCCCCGGGGGCGCACCCGCTTCCAGAAGGTCCACGAGTACGACGCCGAGTCCCGGCACCTGGTCCTCCTGTGCCGGAACGAGGAGGGCTACCGCAACCTGTCCTATATGGTGTCCAGGGCCTATCTGGAGGGCTTCTACATCAAGCCCCGCATCGATATGGACCTGCTCCGGGAGCACACCGCCGGGCTGATTGCCTGTTCCGCCTGCCTGGGCGGTGAGATTCCCCGACTGCTGCTGGCGGGGGACTACGACAAGGCCAAGGAAGTGGCCCTGGAGATGCGGGAGCTCTTTGGGGAGGACGGCTACTATCTGGAGCTCCAGGACCACGGCATCAAGGCGCAGAAGCAGGTAAACGCCTCCCTCGTCCGCCTCAGCCAGGACACGGGCATCCCCCTCATCGCCACCAACGACGCCCACTACCTCCGCCGGGAGGACGCGGAGATGCAGGACATCCTCATGTGCATCCAGACGGGCAAGACTCAGGACGAGCCCAACCGGATGCGCTTTGAGACCAAAGAGTTTTTCGTCAAGTCAGAGGAGGAGATGGCCGCCCTCTTTCCCGACCACCCCGAGGCCATCGCCAACACGGCAAAAATCGCGGAATTGTGCAATGTGGACTTCGAGTTTGGCAAGTACCACCTGCCTCTGTTCCGCCTGCCCGAGGGCTGGACCGACGGGGACGCCTATTTTGAAAAGCTCTGTCTGGACGGCTTCGCCTGGCGCTACCCGAGCCAGCCCCCGGAGTACCTGAAACAACTCCACTACGAGATGGACATGATCCGCAAGATGGGCTTTGTGGACTACTTTTTGATCGTCTCCGACTTCATCGGCTACGCCAAGGGAAACGGCATCCCGGTAGGCCCGGGCCGTGGGTCGGCGGCGGGGTCCATGGTGGCCTACTGCCTGAACATCACCAACGTGGACCCCATGGAGTACGGCCTGTACTTCGAGCGCTTCCTCAATCCGGAGCGGGTGTCCATGCCCGATATCGACATCGACTTCTGCCCCCGCCGGCGGCAGGAGGTGATTGACTATGTGAAACAAAAGTACGGCGAGGACCATGTGGCCCAGATTGTCACCTTCGGCACTATGGCCGCCCGGGGCTCCGTCCGGGACGTGGGCCGGGTGCTGGGAGTGCCCTACGGCGAGGTGGACGCCCTGGCCAAGCTGATCCCCAGCGGCCCGGGGGCGCTGCACATCACCCTGGAGGACGCCCTGCGCCTGTCCAAGCAGCTGAAAGACGCCTACGACGAGAACCCCACCACCAAAAAACTGATCGATACCGCCATGGCCATCGAGGGAATGCCCCGTAACACCTCCACCCACGCCGCCGGAGTGGTGATTACCCGCCGGCCGGTGGTGGACTACGTCCCCCTGGCCGCCAACGACGGCCAGCCTGTCACCCAGTACGTCATGACCACCCTGGAGGAGCTGGGTCTGCTGAAAATGGACTTCTTGGGCCTGCGCAACCTCACCGTGCTGGACGACGCGGCCAAGATGGTCCAGCGGCGGGAACCGGACTTCTCCCTCAACGCCATCCCGGAGAACGACCCGGCCACCATGGCTATGCTGTCCGAGGGCAAGACCTCCGGCGTGTTCCAGCTGGAGTCCGCCGGTATGACCGGGGTGTGTATGGGCCTGAAGCCTAAGAACATCGAGGATATCTGCGCCGTGATTGCCCTGTACCGCCCCGGGCCCATGGACTCCATCCCCAAGTTCCTGGCCTGTGCCCAGGACCCGGCCAAGGTGACCTATAAGGACCCCTCCCTGGTGCCCATCTTGTCCGGGACCTACGGCTGCATCGTCTACCAGGAGCAGGTTATCCGCATTTTCCAGGACCTGGCAGGCTACTCCCTGGGCCAGGCGGACATGGTGCGCCGGGCTATGAGCAAGAAGAAGGTCAAGGAGATTGAGAAGGAGCGGGAGGCCTTCCTCCACGGCGACCCGGCCCGGAACATCCCCGGCTGTGTGGCCAACGGGGTGCCCGAGGGGGCGGCCCAAGCCATCTACGACGAGATGTATGACTTTGCCGAATACGCCTTCAATAAGTCCCACTCCCTGGTTTACGCCATCGTGTGCTACCAGACCGCCTGGTTTAAGTGCCACCACCCCAAGGAATATATGGCCGCCCTGCTCACCTCGGTGCTGGACTCCACCGAGAAGGTGGCCGAGTACATCGCTGAGTGCAAGGAGATGGGCATTCAGCTGCTGCCCCCCGACGTGAACCAGTCCGGGGCCGACTTCACCGTGGTGGAGGAGGGCATCCGCTTCGGCCTGGTGGCCCTGAAGGGGGTGGGGCGGAATTTCATCGCCAATCTGCTGTCCGAGCGGGAGAAAAACGGCCCCTTTGCCGACTTTATGAACTTCTGCGACCGGCTCTTTGACCAGGACATGAACCGGCGGATGGTGGAGAGCCTGATTAAGAGCGGCGCCTTCGACGCCATGGGCTACCGCCGCTCCCAGCTGATGCAGGTGTACGGCCAAGTGCTGGACGGCATCGCCGCCGCCCGGAAGCGGAATGTGGAGGGCCAGCTGGACCTGTTCGGCTTCGGCGGGGGAGAGGAGGAGAACTCCCCCCTGCCCACCCTGGTCCTGCCCGACCTGCCGGAGTACACCCCCCAGGAGCTGATGAACATGGAGAAGGAGACCACCGGCCTCTACCTGTCCGGCCACCCCATGGACCAGTACCGGGAGCTGGCCAAGGGCTTCGGGGCGGTGACCATCGGCTCCATTCTAAGCGACTTCGCCCGGGAGGACGGCCCCAGGGAATACCGGGACGACCAGCGGGTGTCCATCGCCGGGGTGATCGCCACCTACCGCACCCGCACCACCCGGAACAACACCCTGATGGCCTATGTGATGCTGGAGGACGACACCGCGTCCATGGAGCTGCTGTGCTTCTCCCGCACGCTGAACGAGAGCGGCAGCTTTATCCGGGAGAACAGCGCCATTCTGGCCACCGGCAAGATTTCCGTGCGGGACGACAAGGAGCCCCAGCTGATGGTGGACACCATCCGCCCCCTGTCCAACCTGGAGGAGGTGGCCGGCGGGAACCAGACCCTCTACCTGCGCCTGCCCGCCCGGGAGGATCCCCGCCTGCGGAAGGTGCGGCTGGCCCTGTCCTTCTTCCCGGGGGAGAGCCAGGTGGTGCTCTACTTTGAGGACTGCAAAAAGCGGGTGGGCTCCCGCTGTGAGATACACCCCGCCCTGATTAAAGACCTGACCGAGCGGCTGGGGGAGGAAAATGTGGTGGTGAAATGATCGACTATCTGCGCCAATTCAATATGGCATCCGTCCTCCTGCGGCTGACGCTGGCGGTGGTGTGCGGCGGGCTGATCGGGGTGAACCGGGAACACAAGCGGCGGCCGGCGGGCTTTCGCACCTATATGATGGTGTGTATGGGGGCGGCCCTGTCCATGATTCTGGGCCAGTATGAGGACACCATGCTCCACACCCTGCTGTCCGGCGCCTTCGAGGCGGTGGGCCAGCCCACCGACGTCACCCGCTTCGGGGCTCAGGTCATCAACGGCATCGGCTTTCTGGGCACCGGTACCATCCTGATTACCGAGCAGCGGGAGGTAAAGGGGCTCACCACCGCTGCCGGCCTGTGGGCCACGGCCTGCATGGGTCTGGCCATCGGGGCGGGCTTTTACGAGGGGGTGATTCTCAGCTTTGTGTGCATCTTCCTGAGCATTAAGGTGCTGCCCTATGTGGAATTTTTCCTGCTGTCCCGGTCCCGGAACATGAACCTCTATGTGGAGCTGACCTCCCTGGAGCGGTTGAAGGACTTTATTGCCCTGACGCGGGCCATCGGCATCCAGATTTTCGATGTGGAGCTGGACCGGAAGCGGGCGGCCGGGGGCGGCGTGGGGGTGGTCCTCTACCTCCACCTGCCCAAGAACCAGTCCCACACCAAGCTGCTGACCGACCTGTCCTACAGCCCGGATGTGCGGGCCATTGACGAGATATAGTCAACTGCTTTCCCGCCCGGGGGGCGGAAAAGGAAACAATCCGAATTGAAATCAGGATCTGTGTGAGGAGGCGAAACTGTGCTGCACTGTCTGGATTTTCTCCGGGGGATGGACCTGCTCAGCGTTACGGTGCGGGTGCTGCTGGCCCTGGTGTGCGGCGGCATGATCGGCATAGAGCGGTCGGAGAAGCGGCGGCCCGCCGGCTTCCGCACCCATATCCTTATCTGCCTGGGAGCTGCCATGACCACCGCCACCAGCCAATACGTCTATGTGGTGCTGGGCCTGTACAGCGACGTGGCCCGGCTGGGGGCTCAGGTGATTGCCGGCATCAGCTTTATCGGCGCGGGGGCCATTATCATGACCAAGTGGCGTCGGGTCCGGGGCCTTACCACCGCCGCCGGGCTGTGGGTGGCGGCCATTGTGGGCCTGTGCTGCGGGGCGGGCTTCTACGAGGGGGCGGTGTACGGCACCGCCCTGGTGCTGGTGGCGGAGGTGTTTTTCTCCAAGCTGGAGTACCGCCTGCTCCGGGACAACCGGGAGGTCACCGTCTACGCGGAGTACGCCAGCCCCTCCTGCCTGGAGGAGATGGTGTCCCGGTGCCACATGCTGGGCATCAAGATTGTGGACGTGGAAATCACAAAAAAGGGGGACGAGAGCGGAAATTCCTGTGCTGTTCTGGCCCTGCTCTCCCGCCAGGGGGCGGGAAAGGAGGATATCCTCCAGACCCTGGGCGGGATGGAGGGGGTTGTTACCGTAGTGGAGACGTAAGGGAAAACCTTTCTTGCGGTTCCAGTAAGAATCTGCTATAATGTCCCACGCAGAGATAAAAACACAGGGCGGTTGGTAGTCCGCCCGCGGGCCGCGCTCCCGTCAGTAGCCTTCCCTCCCGGGTCGTCCCTTCTCTGACGCGAAAATCAGGGAGGAAATTGAATATGGACCGAAATGTTGGCAGCTTCACCGTGCTGTTTCAGCCCCCCTTCTGGGTGGGAATCGCGGAGCGGTGGGAAGCGGAGGGCTATTCAGCGGCCAGAGTGGTCTTTGGTCCGGAGCCCACCGACGCACAGATTTACCAGTGGCTGGAGCAGGAGTGGCACAGGCTGAATTTCAGTCCGGCGACGGAGGGGGAGCGCCCGGCAGCGGAGCGGAAAAACCCCAAGCGGGCCCAGCGGGAGGCCCAGGCGGCCACCCGGGACCGAGGGGTAAGCACCCGCGCCCAGGAGGCCCTCAGCCGCCAGCGGGAGCAGGAGGGGCTGGTCCGCAAGCGGGCGGGCAGGAGCCGCAGAGAACAGGAGCGGCAGGCGAAATACCTTCTGCGCCAACAGAAAAAGCGCGAGAAAAAGCGGGGCCGGTGAAAACCGCCCCGCTTTTACGGTTCAAAAAATCCTTTGAAAAACCGGAAAATACTCCTTGCTATTTCCCGGGAGATAAGTTACAATAAGGTTACAAAAATGACAAACCGGTAAAAACGACAGGGGCCGACGAAAAAGGACGGGCCCAAATCACAGATTATGTATTTACTAAAAAAATAATTTGTGATACACTAAAAAATCAGTAAGTCTCCAGCCTGAGAGAAAGATTGCGAGGAGCAGAGCGCGGTATGATTCGCTTTATCGACGTACATAAGGAATACGACAACGGCACCAAGGCCCTGAAGGGGGTCAACGTGCGCATTGACGACGGGGAGTTTGTCTTCCTGGTGGGACCCTCCGGGTCGGGCAAGTCCACCCTCATTAAGCTGATTACGGCGGAGATCGCCCCCACCGAGGGCCGGGTGATGGTAAACGGCTTCAATCTCACCAACATCACCCCCCGGCAGGTGCCCCAGATGCGGCGGACCCTGGGCGTGATTTTTCAGGACTTCCGGCTCATTGAGAAGAAGACGGTGTATGAAAATCTCTCCTTTGCCATGCGGGCCATCGGGGCCTCCAACCGGGAGCTGCGCCGGCGCATCCCCTACGTGCTCCAGCTGGTGGGGCTGGACCAGAAGGGGGAGCGGTTCCCCGGCCAGCTGTCCGGCGGCGAGCAGCAGCGGGTGGCCATCGCCCGGGCGCTGGTGAACAACCCCAGCATGATTATTGCCGACGAGCCCACTGGCAACCTGGACCCCCAGCGCTCCCTGGAGATTATGATGCTGCTGGAGCGCATCAACGAGCTGGGCACCACCGTGCTGGTGGTCACCCACGAGAAGAATCTGGTCAACCGCTTTGCCAAGCGGGTGGTGGCCATCGAAAACGGACGGATCATCAGCGACGAGACAGGTGGTTACTACAATGTCGAGAAAATTTAACGCGGGATATTATGTCAGCGAGGGGTTTCACTCCATCTTCACCCACGGCTTCATGTCCTTTGCCGCGGTGTGTATGATTGTGGCCTGCCTGATTATCATGGGCTCCTTCACCCTGCTGGCGGTGAATCTGGACAACACCCTGGGCGACCTGGAGAGCGAAAATGAGATGCTGGTCTACATAGACGATACCCTCACCCAGGACCAGGCCCGGGCCCTCCAGCCCATTTTGGCCCAGGTGGACAACGTGTCCCAGCTCACCTTTGTCACCAAGGAGGCGGCCCTGGCCGATTTCAAGGCCAAGCACGGGGACACCACGTCGGTGCTCAACGACCTGCCCGACGAGGCCCTCCGGGACCGCTACCGGGTCCATGTGGTGGATATCGAGCTGATGAAGCAGACCAAGGCGGCCCTGGAGCAGGTGGAGGGCGTGGGCTTCGTCAACGCCGCCACCGAGATTGCCGACGGCTTTGTGATGGTGCGCAACATTGCCACCGGCGTGGCTCTGGTGCTTATCAGCATTCTGCTGGTGATCTCCCTGTTTATCATCGCCAACACCATCAAGCTGGCCACCTTCTACCGCCGGGAGGAGATCGCCATTATGAAGATGTGCGGCGCCACCGACGGCTTCATCGAGTGGCCCTTTGTGGTGGAGGGGATGCTGCTGGGCCTCACCGGAGCCCTGATCGCCTTTTTGGCCCAGTGGGGGCTGTATCAGATGGTGGCCAAGTTTGCCATCCAGGGCAACGGCCTGTCTCTGGTGAATATGATCAGCTACGGGACCATGGCCCCCACCATTCTGGCCGTCTTCTGCGGCGTGGGCGCATTTATCGGCGTGGCGGGCTCCCTGTTCGCCATTCGGAAGTTCTTACAGGTCTAATAAAATGTTAGGGAGGTCGCGGTTATGAAGCGGCAGAAAAGACAGAAGCTGTTTATGTCCATTTTGGCCGGATTTTTGGCGTTGCTGATGGTGCTGCCCTTTTTGGCAAACATCTTTCTGGCCCACTGAAAAGGAGGAATCTGGATGAAACGAAACAGGCTGCTGCGCCGCGCCGCTGTGCTGCTGCTGGCGCTGGTCATGTTCCTGCCCCTGACGGGGCCGGGGATGGTGCTTGAGACCTCCGCCGTCACTCAGGCGGAGATCGACGCCCTGAAGGGGAACGCCGGAAAGCTGGCCGAGCAGAAAAAGGACATTCAGGCCCAGCTGAAGGCCGTTCAGGCGGACAAGAGCAACGCCCTGAAGAAAAAGGAGCTGCTGGAGGACCAGATCGACCTGATCCGCCAGGAGATTGCCAACATCAACGAGCAGATCGCCATGTATGACCAGCTTATCGCTGAAAAGACGGCGGAGCTGGAGCAGGCGGAGGCCGACGAGAAGGCCCAGTTTGACCTGTTCTGCCGGCGGATGCGGCACATGGAGGAGCAGGGGGAGACCTCCTACTGGTCCATCCTGTTCACCTCCGGCGATTTCTCCGAACTGCTGGACAACTACATGATGATCGAGGAGATCATCCAGTATGACAACCAGGTGATTGACAGCCTGGTGGCCCTCCAGGAGAAGGTTGCCAACGACCGCACCGTTCTGGAGGAGGCCCAGGCGGAGCAGGAGGAGGCCAAGGCCCGGCAGATGGCCGCCCAGGACGAGCTGAAGGCCCAGGAGGACGAGGTGGACAAGCTCATCGCCGAAATCAGCGCCCAGGAGGACCTGCTGGAGGAGATGGAGGAGGAGCTGAATAAGGCCGCCAAGGCCCTGGACGCCCAGATCAAGGCCAAGGAGCGGGAGTATGCCGCCCAGGTTGCCAATGTGCCCAGCGAGTCGGGATACCTGTGGCCCTTGCCGGGGGGATATAATACCATCTCCTCTCTGGCCGGCGGGCGCATCCACCCCGTTACCGGCAAGCCGGGCAACCACGCCGGCATTGATATCCCTGCCCCCTCCGGCACCAACATCTACGCTGCCAAGAGCGGCGTGGTCATTCACGCCGCCAAGGGCACCGGCAGCAGCTGGTCCTATGGCAACTATGTGATCGTCTCCCACAGCGACGGCACCAGCACCCTCTACGCCCATATGAGCCGCATCGGCTGCAAGGAGGGCCAGACCGTGAAGCAGGGGGATGTGGTGGGCTATGTGGGCACCACCGGCCGGTCCACCGGCAACCACCTCCATTTTGAGGTCCGGTCAGGCAGCACCCGGAAGGACCCGGTCAATTACTTCAAGGACAAGGCGCTCTACGTTCAGAGCAGCGGCAAAAAGGTTGCCCTGTGGGACTGGATGAAATAGCGAACCGAGGCCCTGCCATCCGGCGGGGCCTTTTGTTACCAAATCTTCATAAAATTGTCACCGCGAAGGGCTTGCCATCGGGGGCGGAGGGGGCTACAATAGAGCTATCAATGTCGAAGCGCGTCGAACGCTGGAGAGGATGGCCCCATGTCTGAAGAACTTTCTGTGGAACGGTCCCCGGCCGTAAGAAAAAGTCCGTCCCGGCTGAAAAAAGTGCGGTACCGGCTCACAAAGCAGGGGAAAATAGCGGCAACAATTTTACTTGTGCTGGCCGTTTTGATTCCCACCAGCCTGGCCGTGGGGCTGGGGAGCTCCCTGGAGCAGGCAAAGGCGGAGCTGAACCAGATGCAGCAGCGCCCCCCGGCGGCGGACGGCGGCGTCTGGTACGGCCAGGAGCCTGCCCCAGGCCCGGCGGAGGAGGGGACACAGGGGCCGGAGCGCCCCGCCTATCAGGACCTGTACCCCGACCTCTACGCCCGGCCCCACGAGTGGAACAGCGTGGACAAAAAGAAGGTGTGCTACCTCACCTTTGACGATGGCCCCTCCGCGCGGACCCCAGAGGTGCTGAAGATTCTGGAGGAGTACGGCGTAAAGGCCACCTTTTTCGTGGTGGGCAAGAACACGGAGCAGTCGAAGCAGTGGCTGCGGGACATCGCGGAGGCCGGCCACACCATCGGGGTCCACAGCTTCACCCACGACTACCGGGAGATATACAGCTCGGTGGAGGACTATCTGGACGACTTCGCCAAGGAGTACGCCCTGATTGAGGAGGTCACCGGCATTCCGCCTCAGATTTTCCGCTTCCCCGGGGGGAGCATCAACGCCTATAACGGCCACATCTACCAGGAGATCGTGGCCGAGATGACCCGCCGGGGCTTTGTCTACTTCGACTGGAACCGGGCCAACGGCGACGCGGTGCGCAATTCCCCTTCTGCCGCCGTGCTGACCCGGAACGCCCTGGACAAGCTGGGGACCTCCAGCCGGGTGATCCTCCTGATGCACGACAGCCGGAGCCACGCCAACACCGTGGCCTCCCTGCCCGCCGTCATTGAGGGCTACCAAAACGCCGGCTACACCCTGGAGGCCCTCACCCCCGAGGTGCGGCCCATCGTCTACGCCTACCCCAATCCCTGATTTTCACCCGCCCCGGTGTACGCGCTGGGGCGTTTTTTATTTTTATAGTTGCGGGAAAGAAAAATTGTGATATAATGGATGTGGAAGGGTACCCTTCCAGTCTTTGCAATGCAAAGACTGAGGTTACTCAAAAAGAGAAAAGAGGTATGAACCATGAGAAAACTGAAAAAAGCGTTTTCCCTTGCGCTGGCCCTGGCGATGTGCCTGGGCCTGATGGCCGTCCCTGCGGCGGCGGTGAACCCTGGCGAGGAGTGGGTGGGCGACTTTGTGGTCAACGGCGACACGCTGGTGGGGTACTACGGCGACGGCGGCGCGATTACCATTCCCTCCGGCGTGAAAAGCATTGGAGGGTTCAGGGGAAATACCAGTATAACCAGCGTGACCATCCCAGACGGAGTTACCAGCATTCAACTTGGCGCGTTCCAAAACTGCACAAATTTGACCAGCGTGACCATGCCCTCCAGTATCACCGAAATTGGAGGGTGGGCGTTCGCCGGATGTACCAATCTGACTGGCGTGACCATCCCCAACGGCGTCATTAGTATTAGCCAGGAAGCATTCCGGGACTGCAAAAGCCTGACCAGTATAACCATTCCTTCCAGTGTTACCTATTTAGGCAATAGTGTATTCCACCGGTGTACTGGTTTGAAAAGTGCGACCGTTTCTACCACTTATAGCGAGAACAATAATATGTTCGCTGAATGTACCGGCCTGACCAGTGTGACCCTTCCTGATGGCATGGAGAGGATTGGGGCGGATATGTTTAGTGGGTGTACCAGCCTGACGAATGTGAATATTCCTTCCAGTGTCATTAAAATTGATTTATATGCGTTCCGGCGTTGCGAGAGCCTGACGAGTGTGAACATTCCCGCTGGTGTGACTGGTATTGTCGGGGGCGCGTTCGGTTATTGCTCCAGCCTGACCAGTATTGTTATCCCGTCCAGCATCCAGGGTATTGGAGGCAGTGCGTTCGAATACTGCACCAGCCTGACCGACGTCTATTTCGGCGGCTCCAAAGCGCAGTGGAAGGAGAATGGGGGAGAAGGAGCGGTGGCTCACATCGGCCCCACCGTCCACTTCAACAGCACCGGCCCCAGCACCACCCAGCCCACCACCCCGCCCCAGCCCCAGCAGCCCGCCGGGACCACCGCCTCCCCCACCAACGACAAACTGGAGGTCAACGGAAACGCCGCCAACCCCACGGTGTACAAAATTGGCGACAGCAACTACTTCAAAATCCGCGACGTGGCCGCCCTGCTGAACGGGACGGAAAAGCAGTTCGCCGTGGGCTACGACGGCGCGAAGAACGCTGTCACTGCCACCATCGGCCAGGGTTATGCCAAGCAGCCCGGCGACCTGGCAGGTGCTCCCGCCGGCGGCAGCCAGACCGCCGACCCCAGCAACGACGCCATCTATGTGGACGGCCAGAAAATCACCGCCGAGGTGTACAAGATTAACGGCTCTAACTACTTCAAGCTCCGGGATTTGGGCAAGGCCCTGAATTTCTACGTGGGCTGGAGCGCAGAGCGCGGCATGTACATCGAGACCGGAAAGCCCTACAGCGAATAAGCGGACAGGCGGCTCCCCCAGGGGGGCCGCTCTTTTGTGCCGCCGGGAAAATTAGTGAAAATAATCGTTGCGAAACTGGAAAAAGTATAGTACAATAGGAAAAGCTTTTGTTCCGCCTCGGTGCGGGGCAAGGCCGCACTAGTCGGGGAGATAGCGGTGCCCTGTACCCGCAATCCGCTACAGCGGGGATGAATCCCGGCCCCCGGACGTGTGGTTGTATCGCCAGCCCTGGAAAAGCAGTGATGATAGACCGGTCCCGCGCAACGCGGCCCCGTGAACCGTGTCAGGCGGGGAACCGAGCAGCACTAAGCGGTCCGCCGCGTGTGCCGCGGGGATACTGTTCTTGAGCCGGCTGTCCAGGTAACGGATATGTCCCACGCTTCAAAGGCCGGTGTGCGGTCTTGCTCTGCGCCGAGTTTTTTCAAAGGGCTCCCCCCCTTTGCGGGGGAGCTGTCAGCCGAAGGCTGACTGAGGGGGGATCGTTTCGCACCCCCTCTGACCGCTCTGCGGCCACCTCCCCCATAAAGGGGGAGGCTTTTTGGGAGGTGACCGGATGTATCAGGCGTTATACCGAAAATGGCGGCCCAAAACCTTCGACGACGTGGTGGGTCAGGCCCATATTACCGACACCCTGAAGCGTCAGGTGGCCTCGGGACGGCTGTCCCATGCCTACCTGTTCACCGGCACCCGGGGGACGGGCAAGACCACCTGCGCCAAGATTCTGGCCCGGGCGGTGAACTGCGAAAATCCCCAGGACGGCAATCCCTGCAACGCCTGCCCCGCCTGTTTGGGTATCGAAAACGGCTCCATTCTGGACGTGCTGGAGCTGGACGCCGCCTCCAACAACGGGGTGGACCAGGTGCGCGCCCTGCGGGACGAGGCGGTGTATACCCCCGCCGCCGTCCGCAGGCGGGTGTACATCGTGGACGAGGTGCACATGCTGTCCACCGCCGCCTTCAACGCCCTGCTGAAAATCCTGGAGGAGCCCCCCGCCCATCTCCTTTTCGTCCTGGCCACCACTGAGCTGCACAAGGTGCCCGCCACCATCAAGAGCCGGTGCCAGCAGTTCGCCTTTAAGCGCATCCTGCCCATGCAGATCGCCCAGCGGCTGGAGTATGTGGCGGGGCAGGAGAATATCCCGCTGACCGGAGAGGGGGCCGCCCTGCTGGCCCGGCTGGCCGACGGCGGCATGCGGGACGCCCTGTCCCTGCTGGACCAGTGCGCCGGGGGAAAGACTTCTGTGGACGAGCAGGCCATTCTGGACACCCTGGGCCTGGCGGGGAACGTGGAGACCGCCGCCCTGATGGAGCGTCTGGCCGCCCGGGACACCGCCGGGGCGCTGGACACCCTGGCCCGGCTCTACGCCAACGGCAAGGATGTGGGCTCGGTTCTGGGGGAGCTGTCCGCCCTGGCCCGGGACCTGCTTCTGCGAAAGACCGCCCCCCAGGGGGGCGGGGCTCTGATGGCCGGCGGCTACGACGAGGCCACCCTGCGCCGCCTGGGGGAGATGCTGTCCGCCCAGCGGCTGCTGCAAATGCTTACCCAGCTCCAGGCGGCCGGGGCCGACCTGCCCCGCAGCGCCAACCGGCGCACCGATGCGGAGCTGTGTCTGATCCGCCTCAGCGATGAAGGGCTGGACGAGTCCTTTGCCGGCCTCTCCGCCCGGATTGCCCGGCTGGAGGAAAAGCTGGCCCAGGGCCTTCCCGCAGCCCCCGCGGCCCCCGCAGAGGGCGGCCTCCGCGCCGCCCCGCAGGTGCCGGAGGCAAAGCCTGCCCCCCGTCCGAAGGACGACCTGCCGCCCTGGGAGGAGGAGGGGCCGCCCCTCCCCGAGGAGCCCCCGGAGGAGCCGGAATATGTCTTTGACGAGCCGGAGAGAGCTCCGGCAGGGGCCGCCCCCCCGAGCAGCCCACCGCCGAAGGCCCCGGCCCAGCCCGCCCCGGCGGCACAGACCGGCGGTGACAGCGCCTTCTGGCCCTCCTTTGCGGCGGGCCTGCGGGGGAAGGTGCCCCCCACGGTGATGCCCTATCTGAACAATCCGGTAAAGGTGACTGGCGTCTGGAAAAACGGCAAACTGACCCTGTGGGTGGACAGCGAGTTTACCCGCTCCATGCTGAACAAGCCGGCGGTGCTGGAGAAGCTGGCCGCCGCAGCGGCTAACGTCTTTGGCGGACAGCCCCAGGTGGGGGTGGTCACCGGTACGCCCCCTCCGTCGGAGCCGGCGCAGGCAGCCCCCGCCCCGGCGGCGGAGAAGGACCCCCTGGACGACCTGGCGGACTCCTTCGGCGGGCTGGATAATATTACCTTTCAATAACTATGACATAAAGGAGTTTTTATTATGGCAAAGGGATACGGCCGGGGGATGCCCGGCATGGGCGGCGGCATGAATATGAACATGCTCAAGCAGGCCCAGAAGATGCAGCAGGACATGCTGCGGATGCAGCAGGAGCTCCAGGAGAAGGAGTACCAGGCCGCCTCCGGCGGGGGTGTTGTCACCGCTGTGGTCAACGGCAAGCACGAGCTGAAGAATCTGACCATCGACCCCGAGGCGGTGGACCCGGAGGACGTGGAGATGCTCCAGGACATGATTGTGGCCGCCGTCAACGAGGCCATGCGCGCCGCCGACACCGACGCCGCTAACACCATGCAGTCCCTCACCGGCGGGCTGAACCTGGGCGGCTTGGGGCTGTAAGGATAATGTCCTTTGCAAACGTAAGACAGGATAAGGAAAAGCGGTCCCGGAGAGGTGAAGCTCTCCGGGACCGCTCAGCTTGTCAAAAAAGCAGCGGCGAGACAGAAGGCGCGAAAAGCCTCCTTTTGAAAGGAGGTGCCCCAGTGCGCACACTGGGGCGGAGGATTGCGTTTTGCGGAGCAAAACATACGAAGTAAACAAAGATTAGGATTATTTCATACATTTTGCCTTCG
>CAJUFJ010000024.1 GCA_910585815.1 uncultured Oscillospiraceae bacterium
AGGAGCTGGCCCAGGAGGGCATGACCATGGTGGTGGTCACCCACGAGATGGGCTTCGCCCGGGAGGTGGGCAGCCGGGTGCTGTTCATGGACGGCGGCCACATCCTGGAGCA
Organism: uncultured Oscillospiraceae bacterium; assembly: GCA_910585815.1. GTDB lineage: Bacteria > Bacillota > Clostridia > Oscillospirales > Oscillospiraceae > Lawsonibacter. The sequence continues at coordinate 113 of CAJUFJ010000024.1, forward strand.
GAATGAGCCCCACGCCTTCTTCGACCACCCCCAAAACCCTCGGACCCAGCTGTTTTTGTCTAAGGTTCTATAATGGATTCCTCCCCGCATATAGGTCTTTCAGGACCGCCCCGCCTCTGGCGGGGCGGTTCATTCCGTTTCGAGGTGATATGCGGTGGAATTTTTGGCGCGGGCAGCGGACGCTCTGTGGAACCCCTGGCTGCTGGGGCTGTTTCTGGTAACGGGGCTGGTTTACTCCGTGGGCTCCGGGTGGTTTCAAATTTTTGGATTTCGGACCTGGTGGCGGGCCACGGCGGGGTCGCTGCTTCAAAGGCGGAGCACGGAAAGCGGCGGCCTGTCCCCCCTCCAGGCCCTGGCCACCGCTCTGGCCTCCACCATGGGCACCGGCTCCATCGCCGGGGTGGCCGCCGCCCTCACCCTGGGCGGACCGGGGGCGGTGTTCTGGATGTGGGTCTCCGCCCTGCTGGGCATGATGACCTCCTGGGGCGAGAAGCTGCTGGCGGTGAAGTACCAGCGCACCGGTCCCGACGGCCGTCTGCGGGGCGGGCCCATGTACTACATCCGGGACGGCCTGGGCTCCACCTCCCTGGCCATCTGCTTCTGCCTGGCCTGCGTTCCCGCCACTCTGGCGGGGGGGAATCTGGTCCAGTCCTCCTCCATTGCCTCCAGTCTGGAGGCCGCCTGGGGCCTGCCCAGGCTGTCTACAGGCCTTGTCACCGCCCTGCTGGCGGGCCTGGTCATGCTGGGCGGCCTGGGGCGGATTGCGGCGGTGTCCTCCGCCCTGGTGCCCGCCATGGCCCTGCTCTACTTGGGCAGCGGGACGGCCGTGCTGCTGGCCAATTGGGACAGGGTCCCCCAGGCCCTGGGGCTGATTGTCTCCTGCGCCCTCTCCCCCGCCGCCGCTGCGGGGGGCGGCGCGGGCTGGACGGTGGCTGCCGCCCTGCGCTACGGGGTGGCCCGGGGGGTGTTCACCAACGAGGCCGGCCTGGGCACCTCCGCCATGGCCCACGGGGCTGCCCGGGTGGACCACCCCGTTCGGCAGGGGATGTGGGGCATCTTCGAGGTGTTCGTGTCCACGGTGGCGGTGTGTACCGTCACCGCTCTGGCCATTCTGGTCAGCGGAGTGTGGGACCCCGCCGCACCCGGCGCTCTCACCGGCGCCCCCCTCACCGCCGCCGCCTTCGGCTCCGTGCTGGGGGACTTCGGACAGGGGGCGGTGGCCCTGTCCCTGCTGCTGTTCGCCTTCTCCTCCATCCTGGGGTGGAGCTACTACGGAGAGCAGTGTCTTTTCTTTCTTTTTGCCAAAAAAGAAAGAAAATGTAAGGGGAATTTCTCCATTTTTTCGGGAAAACGGGCTGTTTTTTTATACCGGGCTGTTTTTTTGGGGTGTACAGTCCTGGGGGCGGTGTGGAGCCCCCATACCATCTGGCAGCTGGTGGACCTGTGCAACGCCCTGATGGCCCTGCCCAACCTGACTGCCCTGCTTTTCCTTGCGCCCCAGGCACTTTCCCTGCTCCCGCCGCGGCCGGGAACACACCCGAAAAAAATAATTGGAAAAAACCTATTGACAGCCAGACAAAATGTGCCTATCATAGGGACAGAAACTGTGCTCAGGCACGTAAATAAAAGGAGCGACACATTATGATCTTTGAAAAGCTGGCTGCCCTGATTGCCGAGCAATTTAATGTTGACGCCGACAGCATCACCATGGATACCTCTTTTACTGACGATCTGAACGCCGACTCTGTGGACATTGTGGACCTGTCCATGGCCCTGGAGGAGGAATTCGGCATTGAGGAGCTGGGCGAGGAGGAGGCCTCCTCCATTTCCACGGTAGGCGACCTGGTTCGTTTCTTAAAGAATAAAATCGACTAAAACGACGGAACTCCGCCTCCGGCGGAGTTCCACTACTGTCATAACCCGTCCGGCTGCCGCCTGGAGGGCTCCAAGGAGTTTATCATGAATACGTTGGAAGAAAAGCTGGGCTACACCTTTCAAGACCCCTCTCTGCTGGAGAACGCCCTGACCCACAGCTCCCGTGCCAACGAGAGCCGGGGCAGGCTGCTGAGCAATGAACGGCTGGAGTTTTTGGGGGATTCCATCCTGGGCATGGTGGTGGCCGACCACCTGTACCGCAGCCACCCCGACCTGCCCGAGGGGGACCTGACCCGCACCCGGGCCGCCCTGGTGTGCGAGGAGAGCCTGGTGGAGGTGGCCCGGGAGCTGGGCCTAGGGGAGTACCTCCGCCTGGGCAAGGGAGAGTGCTCCGGCGGAGGCCGGGAGCGGCCCTCCATTCAGGCCGACGCGGTGGAGGCCGTCCTGGCCGCCATCTACCTGGATGGCGGCATCGGCTCGGCCCGGAAGTTTATCCAAAGGTATATTCTCAGCCGGGAGATTGCCGGCCTCACCAAGCCCCTAGACCACAAGACCGCCCTTCAGGAGCTGGTTCAGCGGGAGAGCGGACAGGTCCTCCAGTACCGCCTGGTGGGTGAGGAGGGCCCCGACCACAACAAGCGTTTCTTTGTGGAGGTGGACCTGAACGGCAAATCCGTAGGCGCCGGCTCGGGCCGCAGCAAGAAGGAGGCCGAGCAGATGGCCGCCGCCGCCGCCATCGAGGCGCTATCCAAATAAACAGCAGGGGCTCCCCAGCCGGGGAGCCCCTTTTATTTCTCACTTTTTAAAGAATCCGAACAGTCCACCCTTCTTGGGCTTCCCCTTGGGGGGCTGGGGGGCGGGAGCGGGCGGCGCAGTGGGCGCCGGGCCTTTAGGCGGCACGTAGGTATAGGCACCGGAGGGCTGGCCCTTCAGCCGGTTGATGGCCTCCTGGGCGCTCTTGTAGCCCTTGTCCGCGGCCTTCTGGTAACATTCCAGGGCCTTTTCCAGGTCCTCCTGGACGCCGTGGCCCTCCTCATAGCACTCGCCCAGCAGGAACAGCGCCCGGGGCTGGCCCCGGCCGGCGGCCCTCTGGAACCACTTCACCGCCTCATCGTCGTTTTCCGCCACGCCGATGCCCTGGTAGTAGCAGAAGCCCAGGTTGCACATGGCGGTGACATATCCGTTTTCAGCGGACAGGCGGTAATACTCCGTGGCCTTAAGCTTATCCTCCATCACGCCCCGGCCCATCTCGTAGCACAGGCCCAGCATGCACTGCGCACGGCCAAAATCCTCCTCTGCCGCCTTGGAGAACCAGTAGAAGGCCTGATCGTCGTTCCGCTCGACGCCGATCCCCTCATAATAGCAGAAGCCCAGGTTGCACTGCGCACGGGGCAGGCCCCGCTCCGCCGCCTGGCGGTACAGCTCCACCGCCTTGGCCTTGTCCTCCGGCACGCCCTGGCCCAGCTCATAGCACAGGCCCAGGGAGCAGGTGCCGGCGGCGCTGCCCCTATCGTGGGCACGCTGGTAGAGCTCCACAGCCTTCTTTATGTCCTCCGCCACGCCGTAGCCGTTTTCGTAGCACTCGCCCAACAGCTGAAGGGCCCGGGGGTAGCCCTGGCCGGCGGCTTTCTCAAACCAGTGGAAGGCCTGGTCGTTGTCCTCCTCCACGCCGATGCCCTGGTAGTAGCAGAAGCCCAGGTTGCACTGGGCACGGGCGTGGCCCCGCTCCGCCGCCTGGCGGTACAGCTCCACCGCGCTGGCCTTGTCCTCCGGTACGCCGGTGCCCAGCTCATAGCACAGGCCTAGGGCGCACTGGGCGGGGGGATAGCCCTCGGCCACCGCCTTCTGATACCACTCCACCGCCTTGTGGATGTCCTCCTCCACGCCATAGCCGTTTTCGTAGCACTCGGCCAGCAGGCTCATGGCCCGGGGAAATTCCTGCTGCGCCGCCTCCTGGAACCAGCGGAAGGCCTCGCTGTCGTTCTCCTCCACGCCCAGCCCCCGGTAGTAGCAGTAGCCCAGATTGCACTGGGCACGGGCATAGCCCCGCTCCGCCGCCCGGCGGTACAGCTCCACCGCTTTAGCCTTGTCCATCTCCACCCCGTCACCGTACTCATAGCACACGCCCAGGGCGCAGGTGGCGGGGATGTAGCCCAGCTCGTGGGCCTGCCGGTACAGCTGGGCCGCCCTGGCCTCGTCCTGCTCCACGCCGTAGCCGTTTTCGTAGCACTCGCCCAGCAGCTGGATGGCCCGGGCGTAGTCCTGCTCGGCGGCCTTGGTAAACCACTTCACCGCCTCCTCGTTGTCCTCCTCCACGCCGATGCCCTGGTAGTAGAAATAGCCCAGGTTGCACTGCGCCCGGGGGTAGCCCCGTTCGGCGGCCCGGAGGTAGAGCTCACGGGCCCGGTCCTTGTCCTCCTCAGTCCCCCGCCCCAGCTCATAGCACAGGCCCAGGGAACACATGGCGGGGACATTCCCCTTGTCGCTGGCCTGCTGATAGAGCTGGAACGCCCGGCCGATGTCCTGCTCCACGCCGTAGCCCCGGTCATAGCACTCACCCAGCAGCTGCATGGCCCGGGGATAGCCCTCCTCGGCGGCCCTGGCAAACCACCTGGCCGCCTCCTCGTTGTTCTCCTCCACACCGATGCCCACATAGTAGCAGTAACCCAGGTTGCACTGGGCACGGGTGTCCCCCTTTTCGGCGGCCTGGAGGTAGAGCTCCACCGCTTTGGCCTTGTCCTCCGGCACGCCGGTGCCCAGCTCGTAGCACAGGCCCAGGGCGCACAGGGCGGGGGGATAGCCCATCTCGCCGGCCTTGGTATACAGCTCCACCGCCCTGGCCTCGTCCTTCTCCAGGCCGTAGCCGTTTTCACAGCATTCGGCCAGCAGCTGCATGGCCCGGGGGTACTCCTCGGCCGCCGCCTTTTCAAACCATTTGACGGCCTCCGCCTCGTCCTCCTCCACGCCGATGCCGGTGTAGTAGCAGAAGCCCAGGTTGCACTGGGCACGGGGCATCCCCCGCTCGGCGGCCTTGCGGTACAGCTCCACCGCCCTGTCCAGGTCCTTCTCCACCCCCTGGCCCAGCTCGTAGCACAGGCCCAGCGAGCAGTAGGCGGAGGTGTACTCCTTGTCCGCCGCCCCTTGGTAGAGCTTCACCGCCCGGTCGTAGTTCTGTTCCACGCCGTAGCCCCGGTCGTAGCACTCCCCCAGCAGGAACATGGCCCGGGGATACTCCCGCTCGGCGGCCTTTTCAAACCACTCCACCGCCTGCTTCACGTCCTCCTCGGTGCCGATGCCTATGTAGTAGCAGAAGCCCAGGTTGCACATGGCCGGAGGGAAGCCCTGTTCGGCGGCCTCCCGGTACAGCTCCACCGCCCGGGCCTTGTCCTCCTCCACGCCGGTGCCCGACTCGTAGCACAGGCCCAGGGTGCAGGCCCCGTCGGGGTAGCCCTGGTCGTAGGCGGCCCGGTAGAGCTCCAGAGCCTTGTCCACGTCCTTCTCCACGCCGTAGCCGTTCTCGAAGCACTCCCCCATCAGCACCTGCGCCCGGGGGTAGCCCTGCTGGGCGGCCTTGGCAAAGAGCTCCGCCGCCGCGTCGTTGTTCTCCTCGAAGTAAATGCCCTGGTAGTAGAAGTAGCCCAGGTTGCACTGGGCGGGGGCGTAATCCTGGTCGGCTCCCTCCTGGTAGAGCTCGGCGGCCCTCCCCTTGTCCATGCTGACGCCATGGCCCAGCTCATAGCACAGGCCCAGCTCGGTGATGGCGGGGGGATAGCCCTCCTCCGCCGCGGCGGTGAACAGCTCCGCCGCCCGGACCAGGTCCTTCTCCACCCCCACGGCCCGGCTGTAGCACAGCCCCAGATAGTACTGGGCGGCGATGCTGTCCCCCTCGGCGGCCCGGCTGAACCACTCGAAGGCCTTTTCCCCGTCCTTGGGGGCGCCATCGTCCCCGTAGTAGTAACTGCGGCCCAGCCGGTACTGGGCATCCAGGTCGCCGTCCTCGGCGGCCGCCTGAAGGGCCTTCAGGTCCTCCTGCTTCTTCTCCGCCATGTCGTTCAGGCTGCTCATCACCTTGGGATCAATATATATCATCATGGAGTCCTGATCGAAAAACTCCGGATTCTTGCTCTGCTCGTTGGCCATTGCGATTCGCTTCCTTTCTGTGTTTCTAAATGGGCCGTTCTGTAGGGCGCGACGACCTTGGCGCACCGCTTGCTGAACCTTCCCTGTATTGTAACGGCGGGCCGTGCCCTCCCGCTCAGTTCAAAAAGTCCTTCAGCTTCTTGCTGCGGGAGGGGTGGCGCAGCTTGCGCAGGGCCTTGGCCTCGATCTGGCGGATGCGCTCCCTGGTCACGTTGAACTCCTTGCCCACCTCCTCCAGGGTGCGGGTGCGGCCGTCCTCGATGCCGAAGCGCAGCTTGAGCACCTTCTCCTCCCGGGGGGTGAGGGTGGACAGCACCTCCACCAGCTGCTCCTTCAGCAGGGTGAAGGAGGCGGCCTCAGCGGGCTCAGAGGCGTCCTCGTCGGGGATGAAGTCCCCCAGGTGGGAGTCCTCCTCCTCACCGATGGGGGTCTCCAGGGAGACGGGCTCCTGGGCGATTTTCAGAATCTCCCGCACCCGCTCGGCGGGCATGTTCATCTCCTCAGCGATCTCCTCGGCGGAGGGGTCGTGGCCCAGCTCCTGGAGCAGCTGCCGGGAGACCCGGATCACCTTGTTGATGGTCTCCACCATGTGGACGGGGATGCGGATGGTGCGGGCCTGGTCGGCAATGGCCCGGGTGATGGCCTGGCGAATCCACCAGGTGGCGTAGGTGGAGAATTTAAAGCCCTTCACATAGTCGAACTTCTCCACCGCCTTGATCAGGCCCAGGTTGCCCTCCTGAATCAGGTCCAGGAACTGCATCCCCCGGCCCACATACCGCTTGGCGATGGACACCACCAGGCGCAGGTTGGCCTCGGCCAGCCGCTGGCGGGCCTTCTCGCCCTTTTTGATGGTCTTCTCCAGCTCGCGGCGCAGCTCCTCGGGGATCTCCTCCCCCGAGGCCTTCAGCTCGTCCAGCTGTTCCTGGGCGGCGTTGCCGGCGGTCATGGCCTGGGCCAGTTCCACCTCCTCCTCGGAGGTGAGCAGATTCACCTTGCCAATCTCCTTCAGATACATGCGCACCGGGTCGTCGGTGCCGAAGTTGTCAATGAGGGAGTTGGGATCCACAATCTCCTCCTCGGTGATCTCCTCCATCTCCTCCACCGGGGGCTCCGCCGTGTCGGCCAGCTCGGGCATGTAGTCCTCCCCCACGGTGTCGATGCCCAGGTTCTCCAGGGTGTCGTAAATTTTATCCATCTGGTCGGTGCCCAGCTCCATATCCTCCAGCACGTCCAGCAGTTCGGAGGAGGACAGCTTACCCTTCTTTTTCCCCCGCTCAATGAGCTCAGCCAGCTTTTCAGCCCCGGGGATGCCCTCCACCACCTTCATAATTTCGATCTTGCCGGTCTCCATGCGGGCCTGGATGTCGGCCTGCGTCTCCTTCTTCTCTAAAATCATCTCGCCGGTGGTGTTGTCTTTCTTTTTGGTGCTCATGTCTTCTCCTCCATATATGCTTTCTTCTGTTGATATTTTTTCTGTACGGCCAGCAGAAGGTCGTCCCCCTGCTCTCCGCCCTCCCGCAGCAGCTTCTCGCCGCGAATGAGGGATATGTAGTCCGCAATGGCCTGGCCGCTGTTGGCCACCGACTCGGGCTGAGCGGCCACCTGGGCCAGGTGGTCCATCTCCCCGCCGCTGAAGCCCTCCGCCAGGGCGGCCAGTTGGGTGGACAGCCCCTCCCCCGCCCGCTGCATCAGCCGGTCAAAGGCCCGGCCCAGCAGCGGGGAGGAGAACTCCGCTCCTGTGATTCCCGCCATTTTGTCCGCCAGACCCGGGTCCAGTATGAGCAGGCGCAACAGCCCCTCCTCCGCCCGGGCGGAGCGGATATTTTCATACCGCAGGGAACGGGCCCTGGGCTGGAGCTGGCTGGTGGGGGTCAGGTCCCGGCGTTCCTGCTGCTTTTTCGCCTTGCGCAGCCGGCCTTTCAGGGCCCGGTCCACCTCCATCTTCATGGCGTCGGGCGTCACCCCCGCAGCCTGGGCGGCGTGGCCGCCGTATATCTCCCGCTCCACCGCGCTGTGGAGGGCGGACACCAGCTGAGCGGCCTCCTGGAGGAAGGCCACCTTCTGGCTGTCGTCATTCAGGTCAAATTTCTTCTGGAGTTGGGCCAGGCGGTAGTCCACCTGGTTCTCGCTCTGGTCCAGCAGCCTGGCGAAGGCCTCCCGGCCGTAGGCCTTGATGAACTCGTCCGGGTCCTTGGCCCCCTGCATCCGCAGCACCTTTACCTTCAGCCCCGCTTTCTCCAGGATGGGGATGGCCCGCTGGGCGGCGGCTACGCCGGCCCCGTCGCCGTCGTAGGCGATCACCGCCTCCTTGAAGTACCGGGAGAGCAGCTGGCCATGCTCCTCCGTCAGGGCGGTGCCCAGGGAGGCCACCGCGCTGTCGAAGCCCGCCTGGTGGAGGGAGATGGTATCCATATACCCCTCCGTCAGAATCACCCGCCCCGCCTTTGAGGTCTTGGCGATATTCAGGGCAAAGACGTTGCGGCTCTTGTTGTACACCGGGGTGTCCGGGGAGTTGAGGTACTTGGGGGTGGAGTCGTCCATCACCCGGCCCCCGAAGCCGATCACGTTCCCCCGCACGTCGATGATGGGGAACATCACCCGGTTGCGGAAGCGGTCATAAATGCGGCCGTCCTTATTGCTGACGGCCAGACCGGCATCGAGGAGGTCCCGCTTGTCATAGCCCTGGGCGGACAGCTCGGTGATGAGGCCGTCCCACCGGTTGGGGGCAAAGCCCAGGCCGAAATTGGTCAGCGTCCGCCTGGACAGGCCCCGTCTCTGGAGGTAGGCCAGCCCCTCCGCCCCCTCCGAGCCGTGGAGCCAGCGGTGGAAGGCCCGGGCGGCCTGCTTGTTGATGGTGAGAATCTTCTCCCGGCGCTCCCGGGCTCCTGGGGAGGAGCCAAATTCAGGCACCGGCATCCCCGCCCGCTGGGCCAGCACCGCCACTGCGTCCTTAAAGGGCAGATTTTCCAGCTCCATCACAAAGTTGACGGCGCCCCCTCCCTTGCCGCAGCCGAAGCATTTGTACATCTGCCGGTCGGGCACCACATGGAAGGAGGGGGTTTTTTCGCTGTGGAAGGGGCAGCAGCCCCAGTAGCTGTTTCCTTTTTTTGTCAGCCGCACCGACTCGGACACCAGGTCTACAATGTCGGTCCGGGCCAGAAGCTCGTCCAAAAATCGCTCGGGCAAGGGCAAAGGTTTTCCCCCCTTCTTCAATAAAACCTCTTTCTTATCTTGTATCCAAAATCTATTAAAAATAATCTGCAATCTACCCGATGGACCATACACATCTCAAAGCACAAGATTACAAAGCAAACACAGTCCTACTATAATTGTTATTGTTATTGCTACCATTATTATCATATCTTCGTTGTCAAAAAGTGATATATTGTTGTTCTCTGCCTCTTTTTCTAATGAAATTATTCGTTGTTTATCACCATTTAATTTTGCCTCCCGCATTCCTTTTTTCAGTTGGCTTTGATATTCAGCATATGCAGGTAAAATAATACGTCCTTTTTTGCCATACGAAATATATTGTTGCTTAATTTCCCATTGTATAACAGCAGACGGCAAAAAATGATAAGCTGAACCAATTTTAAAATGAGGTAGCCCTCGGCCAAAAAAATCACTAGTAATTTTTGCACGGCTTACGTTATATCGCGCAACCAAATCAGGTAACAACCAGTCGCCTTCTGTTGTCCCTATGGTTGTGGTAATATTGTTTTTACCATTTAACACTGTCGAATAACCAATAACATCGCACGATACTTCTTCAATTATTTTATCATCTATTCCGGAGATATTTTGAAGATACGCCTTATTAAGTCTAGGATTAAAAATTCCTAATTGACGTATATTTTTAAACTCAGTATTAATCGAACGAATTCCCATTAAGTAATATATCAGTATTTGCAAAGTATGTTTACTTGTAGGTGGACGCTTTGACACTTTGAAATCCCACAATACATCTGCAGTTATATAGTCGCCATCACCAGCTACAATAATATCCGTATAGCTACCTTCTAATGTAAAGCCATCTTTTACAATCGGTCCGTATATGTCCCAAAATACCATACTTCGTTTGACCATAGTTCGAATATTAGATATTGTATTTTGATTTGGGGTAATATTTTGTACCGGTTTGTAAGCTTCTGATCCAACCCGATAACAGACATCATATCCACATAGTTTACATGCACTATCAATAGACTTATCAGTTAACTCTAAACATATATCTTTTAACAACCTTTTTGCATTTTCAGTCTCTCCAATAGTATAGGCCCCTTTCAAAGAAATATCAAAGGCTTTGGAGGCATTTCCATTCATCATAAAACGAGTTAAATAATCAACCGCCAATCCAATTAAAGCAGCTGATATATTTTCCTGGGGATGTAGCTCAATCCCATCATCAAAAGATTTCACTAGCAGATTCTTTGGCCTTATATAACCTCCGTAAGGTTGCTTAACCTCATTAGCTCTCCCTGTAACCGTTTTCATCATAACACCGTCCACCCCTTGGGGATGAACAGCTCCTTGAATCGCTCCACCGCAAAGGGGTCGGTCATGCCGGCGATGTAGTCGCACACCGCCCGGTCCACCCCCTCCTCCATCCGAATGGCCTGGAAGTCGCCGGGCAGCCGGTCCGGGTCCTTTTGATAGTATTCAAAGAGGCGGCGAAGCATGTCTTGCGCCTTGCCCTCCTCCCCTTTGGCCAGCTGATTGGTGTATACGCTTTCAAACATGAAGTCCTTCAGGGCCAGCATGGCCTCCCCCACCCGGGGGGACTGGCGTATCTCCCGCTGCTCCTGGCTGGCCTGCACCGCATCGGTCACCAGGGTGCTGATCCGCTTGCTGTGGGTGAAGCCCAGCACGTTGGATATCTCCAGCGGAATGTCCAGCGGGCGGATGATGTCCCCTCGCAGCGCGTCCTCAATGTCGTGGTTGATGTAGGCGATGTGGTCGGCCAGGCGGACGAGCTGCCCCTCCAGGGTGGCGGCGGGGGTCCCCTTGGTGTGGCAGACGATGCCGTTGCGCACCTCCCAGGTCAGGTTGAGCCCCGCGCCCCCCTTCTCCAGCCGCTCCACCACCCGCACCGACTGCTTGTAGTGGGCAAAGCCGCCCGGCATCATCTCGTTCAGCAGCCGCTCCCCGGCGTGGCCAAAGGGGGTGTGCCCCAGGTCGTGGCCCAGGGCGATGGCCTCGGCCAGGTCCTCGTTGAGCGCCAGAGCCCGGGCCATGGTCCGGGCAATGCGGGAGACCTCCAGGGTGTGGGTCATGCGGGTGCGGTAGTGGTCCCCCTCGGGCTGGAGGAAGACCTGGGTCTTGTGCTTCAAGCGCCGGAAGGCTTTGGAGTAGACAATGCGGTCGGTGTCCCGCTGGAAGGGGGTGCGGATGTCGCACTCCTCCTCCGGCCGGACCCGTCCCCGGCTCTCCGCCGACCGGCAGGCCAGCGGAGATAAGGTGATTCTCTCCCGCTCCTGGGTCTGTTCCCGCAGCGTCATGAGCAGTCCCTCCCCCTGGATATTTTCGTTACGATTACTTATACGAAATAACTGCTTGGATTCCTCTTTTTTCAAAAAATTTTTTTATCACTCCCCGCCCGGAAAAAGCTTGAAGCCAGACGGAAAACCAGCTATAATCTGGTGCAGACAACCAAACCAGCCACCCGGTAATTTTGTCTATCCGCAGGAGGACCTATGCAGAAGCTGAAATTTATCCCTTTTTCCGCCGGCGTCATGCTCTTTGTCCTGTCGGCGGTCACGATCTATCTCTCCATCCAGGAGTTGTCCGACATCCGGCCCGCCGGCGACTATGAGGACCAGGGAGTTTACACTTTCCTGCCTTACGATGTACAGTCCGTCCAAGTAAAAAACACCAGCGCCAGCAGCCGGGACCGGCGCATGCACCCCACCACAACCGTCTATATGGTACTCTACCGGGACACCAGCGGCGCCGGGTATCGCTGGCAGGAGCGGACCCCCGCGCCGGAGCTGGGACAGAAGACGGTGAAGGCCGGGCAGACTGTGGCCCGCCGCGTACTGACGATCCCCAGCAGCCGCACCTATATCACCGTGGAGCCGGAACAATCCGCCAAAAGCTACACCGACGGGCTGAAACAAAAATACAGCCTCTGCCTGGGGCTGTCCGTTGCATATATCCTGTTCTACCTGGCCGCTTGGTACGTCATTCGCGCCAAAAGCAATCCCCGGCGGTAAGCCCGCCGGGGATTCTTTTCTACTTTTCCCGCCCCGTTTCACTGCTTGGTACACAGATAAATAATCAACTAAAAAAGGGAAAAAGGGACTTGAAAAAAATCCCCTTTCCCATTACAATTGATAGGCTGGGTTTTAGACCCACTCACGAAATTTTAACGGATGGAGTAATGAGTATGAAAAAGATTCAGCGGGCCAACGGCAAGAAGTACAAGCGCATCGGCCAGAAGGTCGGCAACATGGTGGTCATCATGCAGATCGTATCGGTGATCTTTGCCGTAACGATGTGCGTTACCATGTTCCGCAGCCTGACCACAAAGATGCTGAAAGATCGCTGCACCGACGGCACCAATATGCTGGCTTACCTCCTGGAGCAGACCAGCGAGGACACCGACATGGACCAGCTGCTGGACGGCCTGAAAAGCCGCATGGGCTGCGAATTTACCATTTTCGAGGGCGACACCCGGGCCTACACCACCGTGATTCAGGACGGCAAGCGAGTGGTGGGCACCAAGCTGTCCGCCAGCCTGTCCTCCACCGTGCTCCAGCAGGGACAGACCTATCTGGGCAAGGCCACCATTTTGAATGAGGAGTATCTCTGCTCCTATGTCCCCACCCGGGGGGCCGACGGCAAGGTGGACGGCCTTCTCTTTGCCGGCATCTCCAGCGCCGAGGCCAACCAGCAGACCTTTATGACCATACTCATGTCCTCCCTGGTCAGCATCGGCGTTATCATTGTGTGCGTCATGATTATGACCCCCTACTTAAAGAAAACCGTGTCCAATCCCCTGGCTGAGATCACCCAGGTGGCCAACCGCCTGGAGAAGGGCGACCTGGGCCTGACCAGCGGTGAGGAAATTGTCATCAGCGTCCACTCCAACGACGAGGTGGGCGACCTGGCCCAGATTTTCCGGGAGACCATCCACCGCCTGCGGTCCTACATCGGTGAGATTTCCAGCGTACTGGACTCCATCTCCAACGGCGATTTGACCAACAGTATCCAACAGGACTATGTGGGCGATTTCACCTCCATCCAGCGCTCTCTGGACGGCATCGGGGCCAAGCTGAACGACACCATGAGCCAGATCAAGACCAGCGCCGAGCAGGTGGCTGCCGGTTCTGAGCAGGTGTCCAACAGCGCCCAGTCCCTGGCCCAGGGGGCCACCCAGCAGGCCAGCTCGGTGGAGGAGCTGTCCGCCACCGTCAACGAGATCGCCGCCAACGCCCAAAGGACCGCCCAGGCCACCCGGGAGGCCGGCCAGTTTGTGGAGCAGGCCGGCGCGCAGCTGGGCATCAGCGTGGAATATGTCCAGCAGCTCAATACGGCCATGGAAAAAATCTCCACCTCCTCGGAGGAGATCTCCAAGATTATCGCCGCCATTGAGAACATCGCCTTCCAGACCAACATCCTGGCCCTGAACGCCGCTGTGGAGGCGGCCCGGGCCGGTTCCGCTGGCAAGGGCTTTGCCGTGGTGGCCGACGAGGTGCGCAACCTGGCCAACAAGTCCGACGAGGCCGCCAAGGCCACCAAGGACCTGATTGAGAGCTCCATCGCCTCGGTGAACGAGGGCAGCGACGTGGTGGCGAAGGTCACCCAGTCCCTGGCCCGCACCAGCGAGAGCGCCGGCGGCGTGACTGAAAAGATGTCCATTGTGGTGGAGGCGGTGGAGAGCCAGACCACCTCCATCTCCCAGGTCACCGAGGGCATCGACCAGATTTCCGCCGTGGTCCAGACCAACTCCGCCACCAGCGAGGAGTGCGCCGCCGCCAGTGAGGAGCTCTCCTCCCAGGCCAGCCTGTTCAGGCGGCTGGTCAGCTCCTTCCGCCTGAAGCAGGAGTCCCACTGGTAAACCAATCCATACCACAAAGGGCCGGGGCATTTGCCCCGGCCCCTCAGTATTTTATGCTCCGTTTTACTTTTTCACGGGCAGGACAATGACCTGTCCCTCATAGATGGTATTGGCGTTTTTCAGCCGGTCGGCGTTGCGCGCAAAAATGGCCTTGTACTCGCTGACTTTGCCATACTCAGCGGCGGCAATCTTGCCCAGGGTGTCGCCGGCCTTGACGGTGTACAGCTTCTCACCGGCTCCGGCAGCGGGGGCGGGGATCAGGGTGTCCTTGCCCAGCTTCTCGGGCAGCGTGATAACCGCTCCCTCTTTCAGCGCCACGCCCTTGTTGGCTTTCTGGAGGGCGTAACGCTGGGCGTTGGTGCCGTAGAAGTTGGTGCAGATGGTGCTCCAGGTGTCGCCCTTTTTCACGGTGTAGCTGCCGGGAGCGTCGGGGGTGCTGGGCGTGGTCGGGGCAGTGGGCTGCTCTGGAGTAGTCGGCTGGGTGGGCTGCTCAGGCTCGGTGGGGGTAGTGGGCTGATCCAGCCCAACGACCCCACGGATTTCGCTCCCGGGACCCGGAACTCCCTTATGTTCCGGCGCAAGCTGCGTGTAACCGCTCTCGCTCATCCAGTAGGTTTCTTCCACATCGAAACGGCTGTCGTCATAGAAGGTGTCAAGAGGGGGGATGCCAACCACAAAAATCGCACTACCAGCGTCCGCCGATGTAGCTGCGAAAGTCTTTGTGGACGCATCAATAACCACACCGCCAAAGTCCTGACTCAAACCATCCAAAAAGGGTTCCGCTGCGCCAGGTGCCCAACCCGCACCCTTCGTATATTGGAGGCAATCCACCTCAAGGTTGCGCTCATACTCATACTCAACCGCAAGCTGCTCAGCCCCCGGGCACTCCAGTTTCACGTTTGAACCGTCCTTCACCACCTGAACCGCCATAAACTCGTTTTCACCATCAGCTTTCACATATTCGGTGCGCAGATAGCCGTCAAAGGTAATGCTAACTTTTAGCTTCTCCTCCGCCGCAAAGGCGGGAACGGCCAGCGCCAGGGACAAGGCAAGCGCGAGGGTCAGGGAAAGTGCTTTTTTCAGTCTTCTCATGATTTTGTACCTCTCTTTCTGTTTTGAGGTCCCTTTTCCTTTGCAATGCAAAGGAAAGAAGGGTACCCTTCTAAATCGCATTATAACATGGTTTTTAGGAGGTTGCAAGGGTAAAAATGGAAAAACAGAAACTCCCGCCCCATATGAGGCGGGAGTTTAACACACTTAGCCTTTGCTCTTGATGTACTCGTCGATAGACTTGGCGGCGGACTTGCCCGCACCCATAGCCAGAATGACGGTAGCGGCTCCGGTGGCGGCGTCGCCGCCGGCGAAGATGTTGGGACAGGAGGTGCAGCCCATCTCGTCTGCCTGGACGCAGCCCTTCCGGGTCTCCTCCAGCCCGGGAGTGCCATCGTAGCTCATGGGGTTGGGCTGGGTGCCCAGGGACATGACCACCGCGTCAACCTCCATCTTGAACTCGCTGCCCTCAATGACCACGGGGCGGCGGCGGCCGGAGGCGTCGGGCTCGCCCAGCTCCATCTTCACGCAGGTGATGGACTGGACATGGCCGGTCTCATCCCCCTCGATGGACACCGGGTTGGTGAGCAGATCGAAGACGATGCCCTCCTCCTTGGCGTGGTGGACCTCCTCCTTCCGGGCGGGGAGCTCGGCCTCAGAGCGGCGGTAGACGATGTGGACATCGGCCCCCAGGCGCTTGGCGCACCGGGCGGCATCCATGGCCACATTGCCGCCGCCGACAACCGCCACCCTCTTGTTGTGGAGGACGGGGGTGGGGGAATCGTCCTTGTAGGCCTTCATCAGGTTGATGCGGGTGAGGTACTCGTTGGCGGAGTATACGCCCACCAGGGACTCGCCGGGAATCTTCATAAACATGGGCAGGCCGGCACCGGAACCGATGAACACGGCCTCGTAGCCCTGCTCGAACAGCTCGGTGATGGTAAGCACCTTACCGATGACCATGTTCAGCTCGATGTCCACCCCCATCTTCTCCAGGTTGGCCACCTCGCGCTTGACGATGGCCTTGGGGAGACGGAACTCAGGGATGCCGTAGCTCAGCACGCCGCCGGGGGTGTGGAAGGCCTCAAAGACGGAGACGGAGTAGCCCATCCGGGCCAGCTCACCGGCGCAGGTCAGGCCGGCGGGGCCGGAGCCGATCACCGCCACCTTGTGGCCGTTCTTGGGGGCGGTGGCCACGTTGGCGATGCCGTTCTCTGCGGCCCAGTCGGCCACAAAGCGCTCGATGCGGCCGATGGACACGGGCTCGCCCTTGATGCCCCGGACGCACTTACCCTCGCACTGGGTCTCCTGGGGGCAGACGCGGCCCGAGATAGCGGGCAGGGCGTTGGCGTCGGACAGCAGCTGATAGGCGGCGGCCAGGTCGCCCTCGGCCACCTTGCCCACAAACTCGGGGATGGGGATGCCCACCGGACAGCCGCTGACACAGGGCTTATTCTTGCAGTTCAGGCACCGCTGTGCCTCGTTCTGGGCCTGCTCCAGGGTGTAGCCCAGGGCCACCTCCTTAAAGTTGGCGTTGCGTACATTGGCCTCCTGCTCAGGCATGGGGGTCTTTTCCATCTGCATATTAGCCATTCATGGCACCTCCTCCCAGGCGGCAGAGGTGCTTCTCTTTCGCCTTGGCTTCATGCTCCTTATAGGTCGCGTTGCGGGCAATCACTTCGTCAAAGTCCACCTTGTGGCCGTCGAAATCGGGGCCGTCCACACAGGCAAATTTCACCTCGCCGCCCACGGTGAGACGGCAGCAGCCGCACATGCCTGTTCCGTCGATCATAATGGGGTTCATGCTCACGGTGGTGGGGATGTTGTATTTCTCGGTGAGCTTGCAGGCAAACTTCATCATCAGCAGGGGGCCGATGGCAAAGACCCGGTCGAACTTCACTCCGCTGTTGATGAGCTCCTCCAGCTTACCGGTGACAAAGCCGTGGTAGCCATAGGTGCCGTCATCGGTGCAGATGTGCAGGTCGGTGCAGGCCCGGCCCATCTCCTCCTCCAGAATGACGATCTCCTTGGTCTTGAAGCCGCCGATCAGGTCCACCTGGTTGCCGGCCTGGTGCAGGGCACGGGCCACCGGCAAGGCGATGGCACAGCCCAGGCCGCCGCCCAGAACGGCCACACGGCCCACGTTCTCCACCTCGGTGGGCAGGCCCAGAGGGCCCACGAAGTCCTGGAGACAGTCGCCCTCGTTCAGCTGATCCAGCGCCAGGGTGGTGCCGCCGATCTTCTGATAGATCACGGTGACCAGTCCGTCCACCGCGCTGGAGATGGTGAGGGGGATCCGCTCTCCCTCCTCATCCACCCGCAGGATGATGAACTGGCCCGCCTGCGCCTTGGCGGCCACCAGCGGCGCATACACCGAAATTTGAGAAATTTCCGGTGTCAGCACCTTTTTCTTCGCAATTTCGTACTTCTTCACTGTTTCTCCTCCTGTCAGAGTTCTTCCTTTTTCCATCGGGTATATTGCCAGCGGCCCCGCCGCACAGATCACAGATTTTTCCGCTTCCCATAGCGCCGCCTCCGGCGGGCGTAGTGCAGCCAGCGCAGCAGGAAGGCCCCCGCAATCACCGCCACGGCCAGCACCAGCAGCGTGACCACGGTAATCCAGCTGGGATTTTTCACCAGCTCAATGGGGTTCCAACTGCGGCTGACGTCCTTCCGGCCGTCGCCGCCGGGCAGGGAGTAGCGGCCAGGAAGCTCCTCCTCCCCGAAGCTCTGGAGGTAGGCGGCCAGGGCGTACCACTCTTTAATCTCGCTGCCGTTCTCGTCCCGGAGGATGCAGGCCTCGAAATCGGTGACCGGACTGCCGTCTGCCATCTTGGGTTCCAGGGAAAGCAGGCCGAAAGATTTACCCTCCACCGTGCTCAGCATCTGGGCGGAGTACATGCCGGTGACCACCCGATAGAGCTGGTCATCGTCTATTTCTTCCCGCCAATCAAAAGTATCCGCAGGTGGAGACATAGAATTGCCCTCCGCGTTCACGATTTCCACATCAGCTGTGGTAGTTATACTCCGACTCAGTCGAATATCCGTCACCCGGTTGAAAAACATTCGGTGGGTGTTGAAGCTGTACTCCATCCCTGCAACATACAGCTGGGCGGTGGGCATGAGGGGGGTCACCGAGGCATCCACCTCAGCGATGGCCCTCAGCTCCTTCCCCGTGAGGTACACCCCCACCAAGGGAAAGCCGGAGGTGCCGTCGCTCCCAACCCCCATAGACAGCACGTCGAAAGCCATGGAGGTGGTAATCTCCCCCGACGCAATGGGAGCGCGGAGCACTCCATCCGCTGTGACGGTGACGGTTGGGACATCGGGGGCGTCCTTCTCCAGATTGTTCACCGCCCACAGGAAGGAATCGGCCACCAGCTCCCCCAGGGCGTTGCCGCTCTGGACCCCGGACCTGGGGGTGGGCAGGTCGAAACCGGCCACGGTGAGTACCTCGTCATAGGTCAGGCCATACCGGGCCAGGTAGGTCCCCCCTACCAGCCCCTTCCACCGCTCCACCATGGCGGTGATCTCCCCGTCCACGGGAAGGGTCTCGTCGATGGGGGTGAGGTGGTAGTCGGTGAGAGTTCTCTCTCCGCCCTCGGTCCATTCGATGGTAATGGAGCCCAGATTTTCGCAGTAGGGCCCGGCGGAGACGATATAGGTGTTGTTCACGGCGATGGGTTCGGTCAGGGTGGTGTGGGTGTGGCCCGAGACAATCAGGTCGATGCCCTCCACCTTCTCCGCCAGCAGCTCATCCTCCGACAGCTTCTTTTTTTCGCTGGTCCCCCCGTGGGACAGGCAGATGATAAACTCCGCCCCCTGCTCTTTCAAATGCTCCACACACCGCCGGGCGCTGTCCGCCATGTCCTCCAGCACAAAGCCGGAGGCGGGGGCGCAGGCATGGGAGTCCTTCCCCATCAGGCCGAAAATGCCATAGGTGACGCCCCCCCGCTCCAGGGTCATGCAGTCCTGCACGCCGTAGGCTGCCATGGCCCGCTGGATGTCCGGCCTGTTCGGGTTGTCTTCGGCGGGCTTGTAGTTGGCCATCAGGAGGGCGGGGCCTCCGTCACCGCTCTCCACCACAGCATTCAGCATGGAAGCGAAGCCGGTACCGGTGTGGTCAAATTCATGGTTGCCCACCGCGGCGGCGTCGTAGCCCAGGGCCTTCATGGTGCGCAGCTCCGCCCCCTGGGTGGTGTACAGGGTCTGAATCAGGGAGCCGATGGAGAAGTCCCCTCCGTCCAGCACCAGGGCGTCAGGATTGGCCTTCCGCTCCCGGTCCAGAGCGGTTTTCAGCCGGGCATAGCCCCCGGATTCCCCCCCCTGGCCGTCCGGCTGGGGCAGAAAGTGGGAATGGAGGTCGTGGGTAAAGAGCACCGTGGAGCGGCGGACGGGCGCGGTGGCCCACACCGGGACGGGCAGCAGAGAAAGCAACAGCAAAATCGCCAGAAAAAAGGCTGGAATACGGCGCTTCACACACATCACCTCCACTTGTTCAGTAAAATGTCCGGCCGCTTACTGGATTACGTCAAACTGGACCGGGCGATAAAACAGCTCCCGGACCCGGGCGGGGTCGCCGGTCTGGCCCAGCACCCACATCAGCTTGGCAGTGGCGGCCTCCAGGGTCATGTTGTAGGCCTCCATCAGCTGGAAACGCTCCTTCACCTGCTGGCCCACCTCATAGACCGCCATGTCGCTGCCCTCGTAGGGCACTTGGGTCATCATGACGATGGTCTTCCCCGCCTCCAGCCACCCGGCAACCGCCTGGGCCAGAGGGCCGTTCCCTCCGCCGGGCAGACCGCCCACGCCGAAGGACTGGAGGATCACCGCCCGGTAGCTGTCTTTCAGCAGCTCCAGGGCCTCCGCCCCCATGCCCGGAATCAGGGTGAGCAACAGCACCTTCTCCTCCAGCCTGTCATAAAAGGTGGGCTCCGCCCCGTAGGCGTAGGGCCGGGGGGCCAGGTAACGGATCAACCGGCCGTCCCGAATCACCGCCCGCTCCGGATAGTCCACCGAGGAGAAGGCGTTAAAGCTCTTGCTGCGCTCCTTCCGGGCCCGGGTGCCCAGAATCACCCGGCCGTCAAAGACCAGGCTCACGTCGTGGGAGTCCCGGTCCACCGCATAGAGGAAGCTGTTGTACAGGTTCCGCCGGGCGTCGGTGTCGTTGAGGGCGATGGACTTCTGGGAGCCGGTGATCACAATGGGCTTGGGGGAGTCCTGAATCAGGTAGGACAGGGCGGCGGCGGTGTAGGCCATGGTGTCGGTGCCGTGGGTAAGGACAAAGCCGTCGTACTCGTCATACCGCGCCCGGATGGCGGCAGCCATCTCCAGCCAGTGGCCGGGACCCACATTGGTGCTGTCCAGATTCATCAGCTGGACGGCCTCCACCCGGCACAGCTCCCCCACTGCGGGCACGTGGCTTAAAATTTCCTCCGAGGTGATGGCCGGGCTCAGCCCGTGGCCCTTGTCCAGGGTGGCAATGGTGCCGCCGGTGGCCAGCATCAAAATACGCTTCATCCGTTCCGCCCTCACAGACACTGGAGATATTTCCCATACAGGGTCATGGCCAGCTCATCCCCGATTTCGTGGACCTGCTCCTCCGTCACCCAGCCCTCGTAGAGGGCCAGCTCCTCCAGACAGCCCACGTAGCGGCCGGTGCTGTCCTGGATTCGCTTGATGGTCTGTCCGGCGGCCAGCAGGCTGTCGGCGGTGCCGGCGTCCAGCCAGGTAAAATTCCGCTCCAGAGGAATCACCTGGAGCTGGCCCCGGCGGAGGTATTCCAGATTCACGTCGGTAATCTCCAGCTCCCCCCGGGCGGAGGGCTTCAGGTGGTTGGCAATCTCCATCACCTGGTGATCGTAGAAATACAGGCCGGGGATGATATAGTTGGACTTGGGGTAGCGGGGCTTCTCCTCGATGGAGATGGCCCGGCCGTCCCGGTCGAACTCCACCACGCCGAAGGGGCGGGGGTCCTCCACCCAGTAGCCAAAGACGGTAGAGCCCCGGTCATTGGCGGCGGCCCGCTTCAGGGTGGTGGCCAGGGTAGGGGCGTAGAAAATATTGTCCCCCAGCACCAGACAGACCCGGTCGTTGCCCACAAACTTCTCCCCGATGAGCAGGGCATCGGCAATGCCCCGGGCCACCGGCTGCTCGGCGTACTGAATTTGCAGGCCGTACTGGCTGCCGTCCCCCAGGAGGGCCTGGAAGGTGGCCGTCTCGCCGGGCGGGACGATAATCATAATCTCTGAAATCCCCGCCTGCATGAGGATGGCAATGGGGTAGTAAATCAGCGGTTTGTCATAGACCGGCAGCAGGGGCTTGCACACCGGCTTGGTCATGGGGTACAGGCGGGTCCCCTTTCCCGCCGCTAAAACGATACCTTTCATACTGTTCTCCTGTCCGGCGCAAGGGCCGTTTTCCCGGTTCGGCTGTACATAACAATGGTTATTGTATCATTTTATCATAGTTCCTTCTCCGTTACAAGAAAAAACTGTTTAAAACTATCACAACCGGCGGGGCCAAAAGGTCCCGCCGGTTGTTTAAGTTGGTCAAATCGGGATGTGCGGACGCCGTCAGGCAAGGGCGCTCTTTTTGGCGCTCATGCGCTGGACAACGATAACGCCAACCACAAGCACCACGCCGATTACGTCGGTGAGCTCGCCAGGGATCATCATGCACAGACCGCCGGCGGCAATCAGGACGCGGAACAGCGGGTTCATGGGCTTATACAGGTAGCCGTTCAGAGCCGCGGCCACACCGAACAGGCCGGCCAGGGAGGTAACCACAATGACCACGGACTGGATCACCTTCATGGCCATGCTGGTGCCCTCGGCAAACTGGAACAGCATGGCGGGGTTCATGGCGAAGATGTAGGGCACCACAAAGGCGGCGATGGCCAGCTTGGTGGCGTTGAAGGCCGTCTTCATGGGCGGAGCCTTGGCGATAGCGGAGCCGGCGTAAGCGGCCAGAGCCACGGGAGGCGTGATGTCGGCCACGATGCCGAAGTAGAACACAAAGAAGTGGGCGCAGATCATGGGGATGCCGATGGCGGGGTTCATCAGGATGGGGGCGCAGGTGGAGGCCATGATGCAGTAGTTGGCGGTGGTGGGCACGCCCATGCCCAGTACGATACAGCAAATCATGGTGAGGAACAGAGCGACAAGCGCCTGTCCGCCGGACACCCGGACGATGGCGGTAATCAGCTTGGAGGCCAGGCCGGTGGTGGTGATGCAGCCGGCAACCAGGCCAGCCATGGAACAGGCGGCGGCCACGCTGATGGTACCCTTGGCGCCCGCCTCCAGAGCGTCGAAGAACTTGCCTACCGTGATGTTGTCAGACTTGTCCGGATTCTTGGTCACGTTGTTGACAACATTGGTAATCAGGCCCACCACGATGGTGACAATGATGGCGATGGTGGCAGAGGACTGCATGGTACGCTTGCCGGAGGACACCAGCCAGACCAGAATCACCAGAGGCAGCAGCAGGTAGATCTTGGGCATCAGGGTCTTGATCTTGGGCAGCTGGTCGCGGGGGATACCCTTCAGGCCCAGCCGCTTAGCCTCCAGGTGGACGGCGATGAAGATACCGGTGAAGTAGAGCACCGCGGGCAGGACGGCCAGCAGGGCGATCTTGCCGTAGGGCTCGCCGGTGTACTCCGCCATGAGGAAGGCGGCGGCGCCCATGATGGGGGGCATGATCTGACCGCCGGTAGAGGCGGCGGCCTCCACCGCGCCGGCGAACTCGGGCTTGTAACCCGTCTTCTTCATCATGGGGATGGTGATGGAGCCGGTGGTGACGGTGTTGCCCACCGAGGAGCCGGACACCATGCCGCACAGGGCGGAGGACAGGACGGCCACCTTGGCGGGACCGCCGGAGGCGGAGCCGGCCACCGAGTTGGCCAGGTTAATAAAGAAGGTGGAAATACCTGTCCGTTCCAGGAAGGCTCCGAAGATGATAAACAGCACAATGTACTTGGCGCACACGTTGATGGGGGCGCCCAGAAGGCCATTCAGGGTGTAGAACAGGTCGTAGATGGCCTTGTCGTACTTGATGCCCGCACCGAAGGGCAGGAAGGTGTACAGCATCAGCGCGCCCACCACACACAGGATGGGCAGGCCCACGCACCGGCGGCACAGCTCCACCAGAGAAAGGATGACCAGCACGGCCAGCAGACACATCACCGGGTTCCGGGTGACCTTGCGGGCCTGCACCACGATGATGCTGTTGTAAATCGAGGAGCAGTAGATCAGCGGGAGTACACCCATCAGCATAAAGACTATGTCGTACCAGGGGAAGGAATTAGGCTTCACATTCCCCTTCTTGATGGGGTAGGTCAGGTAGCCCAGCACCAGCATCATGGCCAGGAAGTTGTACAGACGCACGTTCTGGGCGGCCTGGCTGAACAGGGTCACATACATGCAGTACAGGGAAATCAATACTGCCAGCCCCTTGACAACGAGCTTGGGCACACCCTCCCAAACCCGGGTGTTGGACTCCCGGTCATACTTTTTCATGACCTCGTCCAGGTCGGCTTCCGTTCCAACCTCCACGGCTGCCGCCTTCGCCTCCAGTTCCTCCTGGAGCCTGTCTTTTTCGTTGGATGCCATAGAATTCTCCTTTCTTTTCTTCTCTCCTTATTCGGCCGCGAAGCAGATATATCGACATTCCGCCAAATACAGATATATCCGCTCCGCGGAATCCCCCGTGGAAACAGAAGCGGCTGCGGCGGTACCAGCCCGCCGCAGCCGCCTGGCTTACGCTAAGGGAACTGCGCTTCTGCTTACTTTACGGTGATGCCCTTGTCAGCAAAGTAAGCCACAGCGCCGGGGTGATAGGGCACGGCGGTGACGGAGGAGGCGAACTCCAGGCTCAGCTCCTTGGCCTTGTCGTGACCCAGGGTGTCGATGTTCTCAAACACGCCGTACAGGAAGTTGTACACGTCGGCATCGGACACGTCGTTACGGGCGATGACAACAGCGCCCACAGCCACGGTGGTCACATCCTCGGGGGTGTTGTAGGCGTCCTTGGAGATGACATTCTTGCTGTAGTAGGGGGAGGCGGCGATGAGCTTGTCGATGTGCTCGTCGTCCAGGCTGACCAGATACACGTCGTTGGAGGCAGCCAGAGTGGTAACAGCGGTGGTGGGAGCGCCGGCGACCACGAAGGCGGCGTCGATCTTGCCGTCCTGCAGGTTCTCGGCGGAGTCGCCGAAGGACAGGTACTGGGGCTTGATGTCCTTCTCAACGTCCAGGTCATAGGCGGCCAGCACGTCAACGGCGTTGAAGTACACGCCGGAGCCCTGGTCACCCACGGAAACGGACTTGCCCTTCAGGTCGGCAACAGTCTTGATGTCGGGGTTCAGAGTGACGATCTGGACCTGCTCCATGTACAGGGCGGCCACGGTAGAGAAGCTGTCGATCTTGGTGTCGAACAGGCGCTCGCCGTTGTAGGCATAGGCCATAACGTCGGACTGGACAAAGCCCAGCTGGGCATCCTCCAGGTCCATGTTCTCAATGTTGGCCTTGGAGCCGCCGGAGGGGACTGCGGTGACGGTGGTGCTGGTGGTCTCGCCCACCTTGCCGCCCAGAACGCCGCCAAAGCCGTAGTAGGTGCCCTGGTCGCCGCCGGTGGTGAAGGTCAGGCTGGTGCCGCCGTCCTTAGCGGACAGGCCGCTGCTGGGCTGGCTGCTGGAAGTGCCGGAGGGCTCGCCGGGGTTGCTGGTTCCGGGATTGCTGGCAGGACCGCCGCTGGACTTGTCGCCGCCGCCGCAGGCAGTCAGCGCCAGGCTCATTGTCATGGCCAGAGCGAGCGCCAATGCAAGTTTCTTCTTCATATTCTTTCCTCCATTTTTCAAGATTGGCTTTGTTCTTCCTGTTCAGGAAGAACAACAAGCCCGGCCGGGCTTGTGCCATATGGATTACAGGCATAACTGCCTGCGGGGTTATTATATTACATCTTCCCCAAGAAAGCAAGTTCTTTTTTTCTTCCAGGCTATCCCCCCTGTGTATTTCGAGCAATTTTTCCGAAATCTTCCCGGAATCTTTATGCTTTTTCTACACATCTCCCGACCTGCACCCCCCTCTACGGCGTCCACCCCTCCATTCCAACCTGCAGCTTTTCCAGAGCCTTCTTCTCGATGCGGGATACATAAGACCGGCTGATGCCGCACTGGGCAGCAATTTCCCGCTGGGTCCGCGGCGGTTTGTCGTCCAGGCCGTAGCGCAGGGTGATGATCAGCCGCTCCCGGGGCGTCAGGCAAGTCTGGACGCACCGGCGCACCTTCACACAGGCGTCACGGGTGTCCAGGTCCTCCAGCATGTTGTCGTCCACCGCGATAACATCCATGAGCGACAGCGTCCCCCCGTCCCCCGCCGCCTCCAGAGTCTCCGTCAGAGACACCTCCCCCTGCAACTTGCGCTGGGCCCGGAAATACATGAGGATTTCATTTTCTATACACCGGCTGGCATAGGTGGCCAGCCGCACATTCTTGTCCGCCTTGAAGGTGGATATCCCCTTTATCAGTCCTATTGTGCCAATGGAAATCAGGTCGTCCTGATCTCCGGTCTGGGCGTAATACTTTTTTAAGGCCGTAAGCAAAAGGAAAGAGGTGTCCTATCAATTTTTCATTCTTGATTCTCCGCGCCGAATAAGCTATAATATCGTCGTCACAGATTAGAGAGGAGATTTTCATGAACAAACGCTATAAAATAGTACTTCTTGTTCTGTCTGCCGTCCTGCTTTGCAGCTGCTCCCCCAAGGGCAGCGAACCGCCAGTCTTAACCGATCCCGGGACGGTAAGCGAACCCCCTTCCCAAAGCGCGTCATCTTCCGAGGAGGAACCCGCTCCCATCTTCATCACGTTTGAGGGGATTGACCTGGAGGGAAACACCATTTCAGAGGACATATTCCTCCAGTCCGACCTCACCATGGTCAACGTGTGGGCAACATACTGCAATCCCTGCCTGAACGAAATGCCTGGGTTGGGGGAACTGGCGGCAGAATATGAACAGTCACAGTTCCAAATCATCGGCATCGTCAGCGACGTACAAGAAGGCGAGGACCAAACGCTTGTGGAAAGTCTGATCCAGCAGACGGGCGCAAATTATCCTCATCTGCTGGCCAACGATTCTATCTACCAGGCGCTCCTGGCAGGGGTAAGCGGTGTGCCCACCACCTTCTTCTTTGACGGAGAGGGGGCATACCTGGGCGGCGTAGTCGGTTCCGCAGAAAAATCGCAGTGGGAGGAGCTTATCCATGAACTTCTGGAAAAATCGTAGCATCTGGATATTAGGTGTTCTGACCGGGGCGGCTTTTCTTGGGATTGGGGCCTCTCAGGGGCAGCTTGAAGTGGTCTGGAGAAAGGCAGTGATGATCTGCCTGGAATGCATCGGGATTGGGTGACGTATGGGACGACTTCGACTGACGGTGCAGCTGCTGTTTACCATCGTGACAAACGGCTATCTGTACGGCTTCCTCAGCGGGAAAATCTACCGGGGCACCCTGAAATACGCCTGCGTCCCGGGGCTGAACTGCTACTCCTGCCCCGGAGCCCTCGCCTCCTGCCCCATCGGGGCCTTACAGGCGCTGCTGAACCAGCGCGGCTTCCATGTCCCCTTCGCGGCGCTGGGCTTCTTTTTCCTGTTCGGCAGCCTGCTGGGCCGCTTTGTCTGCGGCTGGCTGTGCCCCTTCGGACTGGTGCAGGACCTTCTCCACAAAATCCCCATTTTCAAAAAAAGAAAGCGCCTGCCCTTCCACCACATTTTGAAATACGAGAAGTATGTGGTGCTGATTCTGCTGGTACTTGCCGGCTCCCTGTTTCTGTGGGGCGGCTTTGCCAAGGTCCCGGCCTTCTGCAAATACCTGTGCCCCTCGGGCACTCTGCTGGGCGCACTGCCCCTGCTCAGCGCCAACAACGCCCTGCGCAGTCAGGCCGGCGGGCTGTTTCTCTGGAAGCTGGGGATTCTGCTGGCCATCGTTCTGCTGTCTGTAAAGGTCTACCGCCCCTTCTGCCAGTACCTGTGCCCCCTGGGGGCCGTCTACGGCTGGTTCAACCGGTTCAGCCTGGTGCAGATTCACTGGGAGACGGAGCGGTGCATCTCCTGCATGGCCTGCGAAAAGGCCTGTCCGGTGGCCCTGTCCCTCCGGGAGATTTCCCGCTCCCCGGAGTGCATCCGCTGCGGCAAATGCGTGGCCGCCTGTCCGCAAAAGTGTCTGCACTTTTCCGGGCATAATTTCGCCAAACAACAGCCATTCTAACCTCAATGAGGTGATGGGATGGACTCCATATGGACAAAAACGGCACAGCTGCCCCAATTTGATCCCCTCCGGTCAGACCTTCGCACCGATGTGCTCATCATCGGCGGTGGGCTGGCCGGAGTTTTATGCGCCTATAAGCTGACCCAGGCGGGGGTGGACTGCGCCCTGGTGGAGGTGAACCGCATCGGCGGCGGCATCACCAAAAACACCACGGCAAAGGTCACCTCCCAGCACGGCCTGATCTATGACAAGCTGATCCGGGAGTTCGGCGTGGACCGGGCCCGGCTCTACCTGGAGGCCAACCAGGGTGCGCTGGCCGAGTACCGCGCCCTGTGCCAAACCATCGATTGCGATTTTACGGAGAAGGACGCCTTTGTCTACTCCATCAGCAAGCGGTGGAAGCTGGAGCGGGAGATAAAGGCCCTGGACAGGCTGGGCTTCGGGGCGGAATTTGTGGAACAGGTCCCCCTCCCCTTCCCTGTGGCGGGAACGATAAAATTCCCCTGTCAGGCCCAGTTCCACCCTCTGAAATTTATCGCCGCCATCGCCAAGGACCTGCGGATTTTCGAGCACACCAAGGTGCTGGAGCTGGCCCCCAGCAGGGCGGTCACCCACGGCGGTACCATCTCGGCGGACAAGATCATCGTCGCCACCCACTTTCCCCTGCTCAACAAGCACGGCGGCTACTTCCTCAAGCTGTACCAGCACCGCTCCTACGTGCTGGCCCTGGAAAACGCCCCGGACGTCCACGGGATGTATCTGGATGAGGACGAAAAGGGGCTGTCCTTCCGAAACTATGGCGATCTGCTCCTTGTAGGCGGCGGCAGTCACCGGACGGGCAAGCAGGGCGGCTGCTGGCAGGAGCTGGAAGGCTTCGCCCGTAAGCACTACCCCGACGCCCAGGAGGCGGCCCGCTGGGCCACCCAGGACTGCATGACCCTGGACGGCGTCCCCTATATCGGCCCCTACTCCAGGGGCACGGACGGGCTCTATGTGGTCACCGGCTTCAACAAGTGGGGCATGACCTCCTCCATGGCGGCGGCGGCGGTTTTGACCGACCTGGTACTGGGACAAAAAAATCCCTATGCAGAGCTGTTCTCCCCCTCCCGGACGGTCCTCCGCCCCCAGCTGGCGGCAAACGCCCTGGAATCCGCCCTGGGACTGCTCACCCCCACCGTCCCCCGCTGTCCCCACATGGGTTGCGCTTTGAAATACAACGCCGCCGAGCACAGCTGGGACTGCCCCTGCCACGGCTCCCGCTTCACGGAGGACGGCTCCCTCATCGACAACCCAGCCACCGACGACAAAAGATGATCCCGATGCCAGACGGACGCGATCCGCCTGGCATTTTTTCTCACCTCTGACATATCCATGGACTGAGGTGATGAAATTGGAACAAGTACAGCGACAGCTGGTCAGCGTCCTGCTGGACCGTATCCGTTCCCTTGGTCTTATCTCGGATTCCACCTGCGGCCGGGCGGTCGATCTGGTACATTCCATGGACAGCTTCCCAAGCTTGTTTCAGTATCCTGTATGCTTGACAGAGGAGGCGAGCGGATTTGAATGTGCTCCAGGTACGCCGTGAACTGCGCAATGGCAAGACTATCTTCGACCTGCCCCTGCGGGTGACCTTCTACGCCAGGGTATCCACCGACAAGGACGAGCAAATCAACAGTTTGGAAAACCAGGTACAGTATTACACCGAGCTGGTTCAGTCAAAACCAAACTGGACCTTTGTGCCAGGGTACATCGACGAGGGCATCAGCGGCACCAGCACGAAAAAGCGGGATAGCTTCTTACGGATGATAACAGACGCCAAAGCGGGGCGGTTCGATTTCATCATCACCAAGGAGATATCCCGCTTTTCCCGTTCCACCCTGGACAGCATCAAATACACCCAGGAGCTGCTGGAGCACGATGTGGGGGTGCTGTTCCAGAACGACAACATCAACACCCTGGACAGCGACAGTGAGTTCCGCCTGGTGGTCATGGCCGGGGTGGCCCAGGACGAGGTGCGCAAGCTGTCTGAACGGCTGAAGTTCGGCTTCCGGCAGGCCATCAAAAACGGCCACGTGCTGGGCAACGACAAGCTGTGGGGGTACGATAAAAAGGACTGTGTCCTCACCATCAACGAGGCGGAGGCCCAGGTGGTGCGGCGGATTTTCGACCTCTACGCCAACCAGCAGATGGGCATCCGGCGCATCTCCCAAAAACTGCTGGACGAGGGCTTTACCAGCCGGAAGGGCAACGCCTTCAATGTGCTGACCATCCGGCACATCCTCTGCAACCCCAAGTACAAGGGCTGGTACTGCGCCAACAAATCTCAGACGGTGGACTACCGCAGCAAGCGGAAGATTTTCCTGGACGAGAGCGAGTGGGTGATGTACCCGGACCCATCTGTCCCGGCCATCGTCTCCGAGGAGCTGTGGGATCGGGCCAACGCCCTCTACAAGCGCCGCAGCCAACAGATGATGTCCCACCAGAGCGGGGCGGAGTTCCACAACCACTACCCCTACAGCGGCAAAATCATCTGCGAGGAGCATGGCACCAGCTTTCACCGGCAGGTGCTGAAAAGCGCCAAGGGGGGCAAGGAGGTCTGGCAATGCCGGGTATACCGGAACCGGGGCCGGGCAGCCTGCTCCGCCCCCCAGCTCTACACCGCCGAGCTGGACCGAATTATGGCCGGCATTTTCAACCAGCTTGCCCGGAATAAGCAGGCCATCATCGACGCGGTGTTGGCTGTTCTCCAGGCCGTCCCTGACGAGCACGACTACACCCAGGACCTTCGGCGCATTGAGAAGGACCTGTCCGCTCTCCACACAAAAAAAGACCGCCTGCTGGAGATGAGCATTGAGGGGGTCGTCTCCATGTCGGAGTTTAAACAGCGCAACGACGGCTTTAACGAACAGGTCCGGGTTTTGGAGGAAAAGCGGGCAGCACTCCAGGCGGAGGCCGAAAAGGGTCGGCGGACGGAGGCGCAGCTGGAGGAAATCCGGTCGGCGCTGGAGGAGGAGCTGTCCTTCCGGAACGGCGTTAATTCCCCACTGGTGACCACCATTCTGGACAAAATCGTGGTAAAAAAAGGCAGCACCAGGGAGGTACTGCGACTGGACATCTTTCCGAAATTCGGCGGCCCATGGAAGGCCGTTTTTGACCGGGAAAAATCTTCCTTTCGCTGCACTCCTTTTTAACAATGTGCGCCACCAGGCGCAGATTGTGTTCCACAAGGATATTCCGGGCTTCCAGGTCCCCCTGGGCGCACCGCTCCAGGCAGGCTTTTTCCTCCGCTGCCTTCAGCGGACGGGGAAAGGACCCGCCTCCTCCCGACAGGCGCAGGGTAAAAAACAGTCCATTCATCATCAGATAAATGACGGGCGACAGCATGTTAAACACCTCCACCCTACCCTATTCCCTTCCGGCACGTCCCTATCACTGATTTCCTGCCGTTCCCGCGGCAAAATTCACAAATTCCCTGTCCTCCACAGCCCCCGGAGTCCCACATAAATTTGACTCAACAGCCCAAAACAACATACAGGACCACCCCGTAAGGTGGTCCTGTTCTTACTTTTGATACAGCTCCAGCGTTCCTTTACCCCGCGGTCTCCCGCTGGAACTTGGCCAGGTAGGCGTCCTGGAGCAGCTGAATGCGCTGGGGGTCCTTACCGCCCACAGGGATACCGTCGATAGACTCCACCTTCATGCACAGGGCGCTGGAGCTGGTGACGATCACCTCGTCGGCGTTCATCAGCTCCACCATGGAGAAGGGCTCCTCCGCCACCGGGATGCCGTTCTCTCCAGCCAAGGCCAGCAGGTGCTTGCGGGTGATGCCGGGGAGAATCAGCTCATCGGTGGGGGCGGTGCGCAGAACGCCATCCTTCAAAATGGAGATGTTGCTGTGGGCACACTCGGTGACCCGGCTGCCCCGGTGGAGCACCGCCTCGTCGCAGCCGGCCTCCAGGGCCCGCTGGTTAGCCAGCACGCTGGGGATCAGGTTCAGGGTTTTGATGTTGCACAGCTTAAACCGGTTGTCCTCCAGGGAAATGAGCTTGTAGGGCTTGTCCATGGACTTCATGGTGTGGGGCTTCACGTAGGCCATCAGGGTGGGCTCCACCTCCGCCCCGGGAAACACGTGGTTCCGGGGGGCCACGCCCCGGGATACCTGCCAGTACAGGAAGTGGATGGGGGACTCCTCCGCCGCGTCGATGACCTTCTGCAGCTCCGCCCTCACCTGGGCCCGCTCCATTTTGAAGGGAATTTCCAACAGGCGCAGGCTATTATACATCCGGTCCAGGTGGTCCTCGATGGCAAAGGGGATGCGGTTGGCCACGCAGGTGGCCTCATAGATGCCGTCGCCGAAGTAGAGCGCCCGGTCGTTCATGGGCACCTTCATCTCCTCCAAGGGGCCCATTTCGCCGTTGTAGTAGCCGACATTTTTCCACATAATTCTTTCCTCCGTTTTTATCTTATTTCAATAGACACTGTTTCTTCTATCCTCATAAATTTGATATGCCTTCCAAGCCACCCAGGCGCACAGCGCGCCAATCACGGCCCCCACCAGCACGTCGGTGGGGTAGTGGACCCCCACATACAGCCGGGACAGCCCCATGCACACCGCCGCAATCACGGCGGCAGTCCGGCCCCACCGCCAGGGCAGGGCTCTGGCCCAGGACAGGCCGGCGGCAAAGGCGGCACAGGTGTGACCCGAGGGGAAGGAATTGGGGTCCCCCTCGGTCACCAGCGGGACGATAGGCCAGTCCAGCCAGGGCCGGGCCCGTTCCACCAGGGGCTTGATGGTAACATTGGTCACCAGCAGCCCCAGGACCATGGCCCCCAGGGCCAGCGCCCCCGCCTTCCGGGTAGGCCTGTACAGCAGCATGGCCAGGGACAGGGCAATAAACAAAATGCCCGCGTCCCCCATCTTGGTGTAGAACGACACCACAGGGTCCAGCCAAGCCGCATGCAGCCCCTGGATCGCCACCAGCAGCTGTCCATCCAGTTGAAGGAAACGGTCCAGCATGAAAAAACCTCCCTTGACCCGCATCTCAAACTATACTATAATAATAGAGCTTTTTTTCCACAAGTCAACACTAATTTTTCGGAGGTCCTTACCCTTGAAGCAAATCCTCTGTCTTTCCAACGAACCCTGGTCCAACCGGCTGCCCGGCCGTACCCAGCAGCTGATTTCCCGCCTGCGGGACGCCCAGATTCTATACTTCTTCCCCGCCCAGAGCCCCCGGGACAAGTCCTTTCTGAAGCAGGGCCGGCAGGTGCGGCCCAACGTGACGGCCTGCGCCCTGCCCCCCATCCCCTTCCCCATTTCTGAACGGCACCGGCGGCTGTTCCAGATGGCCTGGAACAAAATCAGCCGCTTCATTCAGGAGACCGCCGCCCGCAGGCGCTTCACCGAGCCCCTGCTGTGGACCTCCCACCCCCGCCACATCCACCTGGTGGACCGCCTGGAGTACAGCGCCCTGGTCTACGACTGTGACCGGGTGTGGGACGGCCTCCCCGTCCACTGGGAGGGCAGCCTGGCTCAGGCCGCCGACGTGGTCTTTGCCGCCTCCCCCCTGCTGTGCGACCGGCTGTCCCCATGCAGCTCCAACATCGCCCTGCTGCCCAACGGCATCAACCTGCCCCTCTTTGACGCCGCCGCCCGCCATCCCGACCCCATGCCCGGGGTGACCGCCCCCATTCTGGGCTGGGCGGGGGCCATCCGGGCGGGGCTGGACCTGTCCCCCGTCCTCTACGCCGCCCAGGCCCGGCCCGACTGGGGCTTTCTGCTGCTGGGGCCGGTGGACCGGGACAACCCTTTTTTAAAGCGGCTGGACAAGCTGTCCAACGTCTACCTCACCGGCCCCCGGCCGGCGGCGGAGGTCCCCGACTGGCTGTTTCGCTGCCGGGTGCTGCTGGACCTGCCCCGCACCGACCTGCCCTTTGACGAGGTGATCTCCCCCCGGCTGTATGAGTACCTGGCCACCGGCAAGCCGGTGGTGTCCATGCTGTGGCCCGACCAGGTGGAGCAATTCCCCGACGTGGTCTACGGAGCCCACGACCTGGAGGAGTTCACCACCCTGTGCGCCCACGCCATGGAGGAGGCCCCCGGTCTGGCCCACCGCAGGATGGACCGGGCCGCCGAGGCAGCCTGGCCCCGCCGGGTGGGCGAGGTGGAGCGCATCCTCACCACGGCGGGCCTGCTGTGACCCTCCACGGAATTGTACCGGATTCTGCCCATCCCGCCCGTTTTCTTGTTCAAGTCTACGAAAATGTTTCTTCCTCTTGCAAAATCCCCGGTTTTCCTATAAAATGGGAGTGAAACTGGCAGAAAGGGGTCCTCAACATGCTTTGCTTCGCCTGCTTCCGCGTTCAGAGCTGCCAGAGCCCCAATCTGTCCAATCGCCCCGTTTACCCTTCAACAGGCTGTCTGTACCCGCAGATGGCCTGAAACTTTTTTCAAAGGAGTGTTTTTATGAAAAAAGTAGCCGTTATCATGGGTTCCGACAGCGACTGGCCGGTGGTCAAAGGTGCCTGTGCCCAGCTGGAGGAGTTCGGCATCCCCTATGAGGCGCACATACTCTCGGCCCACCGCACCCCCGCCGCCGCCGCGGAATTTGCCAAAACCGCCCGGGCCAACGGCTTCGGCGTGCTCATCTGCGCCGCCGGCATGGCCGCCCATCTGGCCGGAGCCTTCGCCGGCAACTCCACCCTGCCGGTAATCGGCATCCCCATGAAGGGCGGGGCCATGGACGGCCTGGATGCCCTGCTGGCCACCGTTCAGATGCCCAGCGGCATCCCTGTGGCCACCGTGGCCATCAACGGGGCCAAAAACGCCGCCGTGCTGGCCGCTCAGATTCTGGCCGTCTCCGATGACGCCCTGGCCGCCAAACTGGACCAGACCCGGGAGAAAATGGCGGAGCAGATCGCCGAAAAAGAGGCCAAACTCCAGGCGGAACTGAAGGGCTGAAATTACCGTATCAATCTACAATTTAATTTTTTGGAGGAATTTATCATGGAAAAGAATCTCGTTTATACCGGCAAGACCAAGAACGTCTACGCTCTGGACAACGGCAACTATCTGCTCAAGTTTAAGGACGACTGCACCGGCAAGGACGGCGTGTTTGATCCCGGCGAGAACTCCGTGGGCCTGACCATCGACGGCGTGGGCGACGTGAACCTGCGCATGTCCATCTACTTCTTCGAGAAGATCAACGCCGCCGGCATCAAGACCCACTTCGTCTCCGCCGACCTGGAGAACACCACCATGGAGGTCCTGCCCGCCAAGGTCTTCGGCCACGGCCTGGAGGTCATCTGCCGCCACAAGGCTGTGGGCTCCTTCATCCGCCGGTACGGTGAGTATATCGAGGAGGGCGCCGACCTGCCCGCCTATGTGGAGACCACCTTTAAAAACGACGACAAGGGCGACCCCCTGGTGACCAAGGACGCCCTGGTGGCCCTGGGCGTGATGACCGAGGCCCAGTACGACGACATCAAGGACATGACCCAGAAGATCACCAAAATCGTGGCCGATGACCTGAAGGAGAAGGGTCTGGTCCTCTACGACATCAAGTTTGAGTACGGCTACGACCCCGACGGCAAGGTGATGCTCATTGACGAGATCGCCTCCGGCAACATGCGGGTGTACAAGGATGGACAGTATATCGACCCCATGACCCTGTCCAAGCTGTTTTTCGCGTAAGTTTACCCCAATTCTTTGCCGTGTTCCCGCCCCCGCAGGGGGCGGGAATCACAAAAAAATTTTCCGCTTGAGAAAAACAGCGAATTGGGATCAATTCTAAGGAGGACAAGCATACATGGGTGGCTTTTTCGGAGCCGTCTCCACACAGGACGTCTCCCTTGACATCTTTTTTGGAGTGGATTACCACTCCCACCTGGGCACACGCCGGGGCGGCATGATTATCCACGACGCCAGGGACGGCTTCCAGCGCCAGATTCACTCCATCGAAAACACCCCCTTCCGCACCAAGTTTGAAAAGGACCTGGCAAAATTCCACGGCTGCGCCGGCATCGGCTGCATCAGCGACACCGACCCCCAGCCCCTGCTGGTCCGCTCCCACCTGGGGCTGTACGCCATCACCACCGTGGGCATCATCAACAACGCCGAGGAGCTGGTGGACCAGTACTTTTCCGACCACGGCCACCAGTTTATGGCCATGAGCTCGGGCAAAGTCAATTCCACCGAGCTGGCCGCCGCCCTTATCAACCAGAAGGACAACCTGGTTGACGGCATCCTCCACGCCCAGCAGGCGGTGGCGGGCTCCCTCACCCTGCTGATCCTCACCGCCGACGGGGAGATTATCGCCGCCCGGGACCGGGTGGGCCGTCTGCCCGTCCTCATCGGCAGGGGGGAAAAGGGCCACTGCGTCTCCTTCGAGTCCTTCGCCTACCACAAATTGGGCTACGAGGACGCCTACGAGCTGGGTCCCCGGGAGATTGTCCGCATCCGGGCCGACGGCTTCGACGTCCTCTCCCCCCCCGGCGAGGAAATGAAAATCTGCGCCTTCCTCTGGAGCTACTACGGCTACCCCAACTCCAACTACGAGGGGATCAACGTGGAGGTCATGCGCTACCGCAACGGCGCCATCATGGCCCAGAGCGAGCGAGAGCGGGGTGTCCTGCCCCAAGTGGACTATGTGGCCGGCGTCCCCGACTCGGGTATCCCCCACGCCATCGGCTACGCCAACGAGAGCAGCAGCCATTTCGCCCGGCCCTTTGTAAAATACACCCCCACCTGGCCCCGGTCCTTCATGCCCGCCAATCAGAACGTGCGCAATCAGGTGGCAAAAATGAAGCAAATCCCCGTCCCGGAGCTGATTGAGGGCAAAAAGCTGCTCTTTGTGGACGACTCCATCGTCCGGGGCACCCAGCTTCAGGAGACTGTCGACTTCCTCTACGAGTCCGGGGCCAAAGAGGTCCACATGCGCTCCGCCTGCCCCCCCATCATGTACAGCTGCAAGTACCTGAACTTTTCCCGGGGAAATTCCGACATGGACCTCCTCGCCCGGCGCACCATCCAGGAGCTGGAGGGCGACGAGGGCCAGAATCACGTGGTGGAGTACGCCGACGCCTCCACCCAGCGGGGCCGCTGTATGCTGAAGGCCATCTGTGAGAAATTCGGCTTCGACTCCCTGGGCTACCAGTCCCTGGACGGCCTTCTGGAGGCCATCGGCATCGACAAGGACCGGGTTTGCACCTACTGCTGGTCGGGGAAGGAATAGGCCTGTTTCTGTAGGGCGCGACGACCCGGCGCGCCGTATCCTTAACCCACGGCGGGCCGAGGTCGTCCCGCCCTACACACGTATTTATAACGATTGGAGGTTCCCTCTATGGAAAATTCCCATTCCGCCTCCTACGCCGCTGCTGGCGTGGACATTGAGGCCGGCTACAAGGGCGTACAGCTGATGAAAAAGCACGTGGCCCGCACCATGATTCCCGGCGTAGTCAGCGGCATCGGCGGCTTCGGCGGCCTGTTTGCCCCCGACCTGGCCGGGATGAAGGAACCGGTGCTGGTCTCCGGCACCGACGGCGTGGGCACCAAGATTCGCCTGGCCCAGCTGCTGGACAGGCACGACACCATCGGCATCGACTGCGTGGCCATGTGCGTCAACGACATTATCTGCTGCGGCGCTAAGCCCCTGTTCTTCCTGGACTACATCGCCATCGGCAAAAATGAGCCCGAGAAGGTGGCCGCCATCGTCTCCGGCGTGGCCGAGGGATGTGTCCAGTCGGGTTGTGCCCTCATCGGCGGCGAGACCGCCGAGCACCCCGGCCTGATGGCCCCCGAGGACTACGACCTGGCCGGCTTCGCCGTGGGCGTGGTGGACCGTGAGAAGATCATCGACGGCTCCAAGGTGGCCGAGGGGGACGTCCTCATCGGGCTCACCTCCTCCGGGGTCCACTCCAACGGCTTTTCCCTGGTTCGCAAGGTCTTTGACATCGAACACGCCGACCTGACCACCCCCATGGACGAGCTGGAGGGCAAATCCCTGGGCGAGGCCCTGCTGGCCCCCACCAAGCTCTATGTAAAGCCCGTCCTGGCCCTGCTGAAG
Source organism: uncultured Oscillospiraceae bacterium (assembly GCA_910585815.1). Classification (GTDB taxonomy): domain Bacteria; phylum Bacillota; class Clostridia; order Oscillospirales; family Oscillospiraceae; genus Lawsonibacter. The sequence goes on from CAJUFJ010000024.1 coordinate 37,559, forward strand.
GGCGGTATCGACCTCCACGGTGCCAGCCACATCACCGGCGGCGGCTTCTACGAGAATATTCCCCGGATGCTGCCCGAAGGGCTGGAAGCCTTCTTCCCCGCAGCCACTCTGCCCCGTCTGCCCATTTTCGACCTCATTCAGGAGCGGGGGAATATCCCGGAGCACGACATGTACAACACCTTCAACATGGGCCTGGGCATGGTGCTGGCCGTCCCCGCGGAGCAGGCGGAGCAGGCCCTGACCATCCTCCACGCCGCCGGTGAGACCGACGCGGCGGAGGTGGGCTGTGTGCAGACGGGAGACAGGGGCGTCTCCTTCGGCACCGTCAGCATTCCCGTATGAGCAGGAAAAAAATCGCCGTCCTGGTCTCCGGCGGCGGAACAAATTTACAGGCTCTCATCGACGCCCAGGGCCGGTGGGAGATCGTCAACGGGGAGATTACCGCCGTCATCTCCTCCGCACCGGAGGTTTACGCTTTGGAGCGGGCCGCAAAAGCCGGCATCCCCGGGTATGTGCTGGACCGGAAAAGCTACCCCTCCAGCCAGGCCATGACGGTGGCACTGGTAGAAAAACTGCGTGAGCTCTCCATAGATGTTGTGGTGATGGCAGGCTTTATGACTATCGTAACCAAAGAGCTGTTTGAGGTTTACGAAAACGCCATCATCAACATCCACCCCGCCCTTATCCCCTCCTTCGCCGGCCCGGGGTGCTTCGGCCTCCACGTCCACGAGAAGGCCCTGGCCTGCGGTGTGAAGGTGTCCGGGGCCACCGTCCACTTCGTCACCGAGGAGTGCGACGCCGGGCCCATCATCCTGCAAAGGGCGGTGGACGTCCTCCCAGACGACACCCCGGAGACCCTCCAGCGCCGGATTATGGAACAGTGCGAGTGGAAGCTCCTGCCCCAGGCTGTCAGCCTGTTCTGTCAGGACCGGCTGCGGGTGGAGGGGCGTATTGTCCGCATTCTGCCGTAAGGGCGGCCTGTGGCCGCCCGCTACTTCCCAGTTTATTTCACGGGCGGCCAAAGGCCGCCCCTACAGGAGGTAACCACATGATTGACCTGACAAAATACCTCTCCGAGAACCCCTACCCCGGCCGGGGCATCCTCATGGGCCGCACGGCCAACAATCAGGCAGTGATTGCCTATTTCATCATGGGCCGCAGCGAGAACAGCCGCAACCGAATTTTTGAAAACACCGAGGACGGCATCCGGACAAAGGCCTTTGACGAGTCCAAAATGACCGATCCCTCCCTGATTATCTACCACCCCGTCCGCCTGCTGCCCAACGGCCTTCTGGTGGTGACCAACGGCGACCAGACCGACACCATCCGCGACCACATCGCCCAGGGCCACTGCTACCGCCACGCCCTGAATACCCGGAAATTTGAGCCGGACGGCCCCAACTGGACCCCCCGTATCTCCGGGGTGATGAAGCCCGACGGGAGCTACAACCTGTCCATCCTGAAAAGCCAGGACGGCGACCCGTCCTGCTGTTGCCGGTACTTCTTCGAGTACGACAACCCTGTCCCCGGCGTGGGCCACTTCATCCACACCTATCAGAGCGACGGCGACCCCCTCCCCTCCTTCCAGGGCGAGCCGCGGTTGGTGGAACTCGGCACGCAGTTTAATATCGACTCGCTGACCGACACAATCTGGAACAGCCTGAACGCGGACAACAAGGTGTCCCTCTATGTTCAGTTCACGGATTTGGAAAGCGGCAACTGGGAATACACCATTACCAACAAGCACAACTGAAAGAAGGGTACTGCAATGGGTCTCTTTGACCGCTTTAAGAAACAGGATAAGCCCTCCGCACCCAAGGTGGAAGCTCCCGCCGCCCCGGAGACGGTGCTGATCGATTTCCACCCCTACGACACCGGACTGGCCGAATCCGTCCGGGCGCTGGAGGCGGACCTGCGAAAGCTGAACACCAACGGCCGCCGACCCTGCGGCCGGGACGCGTTCATCGCCCTGCTGGCGGGCATTGCCGCCCTGCGGAAGACCCCCGGCATCCCCGGGCCTAACGAGTCCGGCCCCAATGCCTTCATCACCCTGCCCAAATGCGCCGACCGCACGGCGGAAATGGCGTGCAAAGCCCACCTGAAGGAGATTTTCGGCATTACGGACCAGGCGTCCATGGTGGAGTTCTGCAACCGGGAGCTGCGCTGTCACAGCCAGTATTTGGACTTCGAGGGCTTCTGGGAGGGCCGTCCTCCCTTCGACCTGTCTCAACTCAACGGCGGCGGCCTGGAGTTCTTCCAGGTAGCCCGGGATTTCTCCGCCCAGTTCTATCCCATTGTGGGCCACAAGGGCTATCTGGCCTGGGACATCAGCGAGTGCGTGGGACATCTGCGGGCGGGGTACGCCTGCGGCCTGCTCACTCGGGAGGAATTTGACGAGATGGCGGAGCACTGGATTGTCCAGGCCCAGATTTTCCGGGACTGGACTGACTTTGCCGTCAGCTTGGTGTGCGGCGAGCTGTATTGGGATTTCCGGGGCGGCTCCAAGCTGCCCGAGCTGAACAAGGGCCTGGAGCTGTGGAGCAAGCTGGTAAGCATGCTTTTAAACGACGGCGCCGCCTGGGCCAGCGGCCTGTGGTATGTCCCACCCCGCAAGAAGGCGTTCGGGCTTTGGCCCCCGGAGTTCAAGCTGTACCTCACCGACTGGAAGGGTCCCAGCGCCTGCTTCGCCACCGACCACATCACCGTCCTGGGCAAAAAGGTGGGCTGGTGTTATCGGGAACAGCCCACCGAGGGCCGCCCCGACAGCGGCTGGCGGTTCTTCTCCGGCGAGGAGAGCGAGGACTATGTCAACGACGCCCAAAATACCGAGGTCTACGACCTGAACACCATCTGCAACTACGACCCGGACGTTCTGCCCCTGCTCAGCGCTCCTGTGGGCACCGCCTACATGCGGGGACCGGACGGGAAATTCCATGCGGAACAGTACACACCATCGGAGGACTAATATTATGTTAACCGGAAAGGAATTGGCCCGGGCCTACTTCGACGGCCTGAAAGAGGCCTACCTTCGAGAGGGCGGTCAGGAACTGTGGGACCATTTCACCTCTGTTGCCCACGGGGCGGACCAGCGGGACTTAGACCGGCTTACCGCCCTCTACCCCGATATCCCGGAGAGCCTGGTGGAGCTGCTCAAGCTGGTGGACGGCACCTATTTCCGGGAATACCCGGCGGACAAGGTGCTCCTCTACTTCCTGGGCTCCGACTACGAGGGCTACCCCTACTACCTGCTGTCCGCCCGGCAGATGGTGGAAACCCGCCACAAGGCGAAAGAATTTTACGACTACTTTGTCACCCGGGAATATGACGACATCCCGGTGGACGAGGGGGTCTGCGACGATCTGGACAAGCTGCACTGGCTCCACTTCTCCGACTGCTGCAACAACGGCGGCACCTCTCAGCTGTTCATCGACTTCTCTCCCTCCGCCAAGGGCAAAAAGGGACAGGTGCTGCGGTTCCTCCACGACCCGGACGAGATGGTCATTGCGGCGGACAGCTTCGACGAATACCTGCAAATGCTCATGGATAACGAATACGACTTCATCAACGAGGACACGGTGGAGGAATGATCTGTAGGGGCGGACATTGTCCGCCCGCCGGAACCCGGGCATTTATGAACGGGCGCACAATGTGCGCCCCTACACACGACCGAAAGGAGCGCGCAACATGACCGAACTGGAACTGAAATACGGCTGCAACCCCAACCAGAAGCCCGCCCGCATCTTTATGGAGCAGGGCGAGCTGCCCCTGGAGGTACTCAACGGCCGGCCGGGGTATATCAACTTTATGGACGCGCTGAACTCCTGGCAGCTGGTAAAGGCCCTGAAGCAGGCCACCGGCCTGCCTGCGGCGGCTTCCTTCAAGCACGTTTCCCCCGCCGGCGCGGCCCTGGGCCTGCCCCTGAACGACACGGAGCGGCTGATGTACCTGGCCCCGGAGGGGGACCTCTCCCCCATCGCCTGCGCCTACATCCGGGCCCGGGGGGCCGACCGGCTGTGCTCCTTTGGAGACTGGGCGGCGCTCAGTGACCCCTGCGACGGCGACACCGCCCGCTTCCTGGCCGGTGAGGTGTCCGACGGCGTAATCGCCCCCGACTACACCCCGGAGGCCCTGGAAATTCTGCGGGAGAAGCGCAAGGGCGGCTACAATGTGGTAAAAATCGACCCGGATTACACCCCCGCCCCCACCGAGCGGCGGAACATCTTCGGCATCACCTTCGAGCAGAGGTACAACGACCTTACCATTGACGAGAGTATGCTGGAGAATGTGGTCACAAAGGCCAAGCGCCTGCCCCAGAGCGCCAAAAATGACATGCTCCTGGCCCTCATTACCTTAAAATACACCCAGTCCAATTCGGTGTGCTACGTCAAGGACGGGCAGACCATCGGCGTGGGGGCCGGCCAGCAGAGCCGCATCCACTGCACCCGGCTGGCGGGGAACAAGGCGGATATCTGGTGGCTGCGGCAACACCCCTGGGTGCTGGAACTCCAGTTTGCCGACGGCGTCCGCCGCCCCGACCGGGACAACGCCATCGACCTGTATATCGCGGACTCCGCCGCCTTTACCCAGGGGGATACCTGGAAGCAGCTTTTCAAGGTCTGCCCCAAGGAGCTGACCACCTCCCTCAAAACGGAGTGGCTTTCCAAGCTCACCGGCGTCACCCTGGGAAGCGATGCCTTCTTCCCCTTCGGTGACAACGTGGAGCGGGCCCACCAGTCGGGGGTGCAGTATATTGCCCAGCCCGGCGGCTCCATTCGGGACGACCAGGTCATCGAGACCGCCGACAAATACGGCATGGTCATGGCCTTTACCGGAATGCGGCTGTTCCACCATTAAGGAGGAAAAATCATGTTTATCAGCAGTAACACCGGCTCTTTTTCCCGCGATTCCTTTGAAGAATACAAGGCCGCTTTAGAGACCTGCTTTCAGCCGGAAAATGAAATCTGGTGCTCCCGTACGGAAGAAGACAAGTATCCCTGCCTGTCCATCCTCGTAAAAGGTGACCAGGCTGTGGTCAACTATTTTGAGGAGGAGGACGGCGGCGAGATGCTGGTCTCCTTCGGTGACGAGGATGCGGAAGACATTGTGACGTTTTGTGACGGCCAATATGAAATCGCCGCCTGGCAGGTGATACCGACCGCCGACGCCATGGCCTGTGCGCTGGAATTTTTCCACACTCAGAACGCACCCGACTGTATTGACTGGGGCGAGTTATAGAAAGGCTGTTTATCATGGGATTTTTTGACCACTTTAAAAAAAATGAAGCTACTCCGGAACCTCTGGAGCCCAGTGTAAAATCAATCGGGCCCACTGTGGTCGAGCTTGCGCGGGTAATCTCCAGCGGAGACGAAGCGGTTCTTCGCGATATCACCGCCTGTACGGAGGACCCCGCCGACTGGTTTACATCACATCAGGATCGGTACAGGGAGCGGTGTATCCTCTCCTCTGACGACCCGGAGCTGATCCAGTGGCTGGGGCTGGTGGACATTCTGGAGGAGCACGGCTGGGTCTGCGAGCGGGACTGGAAGGACGAACTGGAGGATTTTTCCTATTTTGTCCAGAACCTCCACGGCTTCCAGAAGCTGGGCCTGGAGCTGGACCCGGACTGGCTTGACGAGGACGAGGATATCTCCGCCTGGTGCGGCGTCCTGACCGAAAAATGGGAAGGGGTCTGTGTCGCCGCAATCGACATTGACAGCGACAGCTATGTCCTTTTCCCCACTTCCACCGCCCAGCTTGCCGATTTACAGCGGTTGGCCGGTGAAATCAGTCACCGCATCGACGCCGCGGAACGTATGTAAAAGGAGGACCCTTATGAAAGTCTTAGTAGTAGGCGGAGGCGGCCGCGAGCACGCCATCTGCTGGAAGCTGGCCCAGAGCCCCAAGGTAACGGAGCTCTACTGCGCTCCGGGCAACGGGGGCATCGCCCAGGTGGCGACCTGCGTGCCCATCAAGGCCACCGACGTGGACGGGATGGGCAAATGGGCCAAGGAGAACGCCATGGACTTTGTCATGGTGGCCCCCGACGACCCCCTGGCCCTGGGCATGGTGGACGCTCTGGAGCAAGCGGGCATCCCCGCCTTCGGTCCTCGGGCCAACGCCGCCATCATTGAGGCCAGCAAGGCCTTTTCCAAAGAGCTGATGAAAAAATACCACATCCCCACCGCCCAATATGAGACCTTCACCGACCTGGACAAGGCCCTGGCCTACATCCGGGCCCAGGGCGCGCCCATCGTGGTCAAGGCCGACGGCCTGGCTCTCGGCAAGGGCGTGGTCGTCGCCTCCACGGTGGAGGAGGCCGAACAGGCCGTCCGGGAGATGATGGAGGACAAGAAGTTTGGCGAGAGCGGCTCCACCGTGGTCATCGAGGAGTGCATGGTGGGCCCCGAGGTGACGGTGCTGGCCTTCTGCGACGGGGAGCATCTGGTCCCCATGCTGTCCAGTCAGGACCACAAACGGGCCTACGACGGCAACCAGGGCCCCAACACCGGGGGCATGGGAGCCTTCTGCCCCTCCCCCAAGTACACCCCGGAAATCGCGGAGCGGTGCATGAAGGAAATTTTCCTGCCCACCGTCGCCGCCCTGAAGGCGGAGGGCCGGCCCTTCAAGGGGGTCATCTACTTCGGGCTTATGTTAACCAAAGACGGCCCCCGGGTGGTGGAGTACAACGCCCGCTTCGGCGACCCGGAGACCCAGCCCATCCTGTCCATGCTGGACACCGATCTGCTGGACATCTTCCAGGCCTGCGTGGACGGCACCCTGGATCAGGTGGACATCAAGTGGAAGTCCGGCGCAGCCTGCTGTCTGGTGCTGGCCTCGGGAGGTTATCCAGTGAAGTACCAGAGCGGCTACCCCATCTCCGGTCTGGCGGAGGCCGAGGCCCTGGGGGCCACGGTGTTCCACGCCGGGACTAAGGCAGAGGATGGCGCGGTCCTCACCGCCGGCGGCCGGGTGCTGGGGGTCACCGCCACCGGCGGCACTCTGGAGGAGGCCATCGCCGCCGCCTACGCCGCCGCAAAGCCCATTTCCTTCCAGGACATGCACTTCCGCACCGATATCGGGAAAGTGTAAACAGCACTCAGCCCCCGGCTCACGCCGGGGGCTTTTCAATCTCCCGTCCCCCGCAGGGCCAAAAGGCCCCTTTTGAAAGGGGCTGTCAGCCGCAGGCTGACTGAGGATTGCGTTCGGCGAAGCCGAACATACGAAGTAAACAAAGTTTGCGGAAACCTTGTATACTTCGTATATTTTGCTTCGCAAAATGCAATCCTCCGCCCCAGTTTGCGAACTGGGGCACCTCCTTTCAAAAGGAGGCTTTGGGGCCGCCCTCCGGGACAGCGGCGGAAATTTTTTTCAAAAACCACTTGACTTTTCTTCGTTGCTACACTAGAATTAGATTGTGCCCACAATGAAAAGAGGTGAACTGCTTGGGCATCCACAAAGGCACGAAGCTGACCGACAACCCCAAGGACTTCATGCTCCGCGTCCGTCTGGACCAGGAAACGCTGGAACAGCTGGACAAATGCTGTGAAGCGGAACAGCTCTCCCGGTCGGAGATCGTCCGGAAGGGGATCAAGGAACAGCATGGCCGCATCAAAAAATAACGGAAACGCCCCACCGATCAAAGCAAGCGAATCCGTTATTAACCCAACACCCGAAGGTCTGGTAAATCTGATTATGCCACATCTTCGGATAAAAATCAAGGAGGAAACCATGAGTTTACGAGAAGATTTGGATAATCTGGACATTGTCATTCACCAGGTCTCCCAAGGGATTAACGCAATCAGCGCCATGACGCTGGGCCTGCTGCACGCCCAAGACCCCTATGCCAAGTGCTTCAGTGCGCTGAACACCTATCTGATGGAGGCGGACCAGGAAGTACATAAGCATCTGGCCGTCTGCTTAAAGGATATATAATAAGGGAGCGGTAACTTCTTATCGTTACCGCTCCCTCTGATGTCCCTCTCTTGTCATCTATTAAATTTTTATACGCATAGCAACATGATAAAACCCACGCTTCCCATCTGCTCTGGCAAACATCAAGTATTTCGCCCCTTCTGGTATTGTATATCCGTCGCATTGATCTACATAATAAGGTTCGTTGGATTCTTTTAAAAACTTTGCCGCCTGTTGAATTCCGCCGAAATACCGTCCAACTTCATCTTCGGTCAACAAGAAAAAGTAACCGGTAGACTCTTTTCCCTTCGGTCGCGCCAATTTGGGCGCAGTATCTGGCCGCTCCAAGAGCCGATCTGTAATTTTGGGGTGTGCCATCTGTAAAAATATATGTTCGACATAAGAAATAAAATTGATAGGATACTGAGGGCGGTTGACCTTCATACCGCGTATTTTTCCCGCTTTCATACAAATAATAAGGGCTTTTCCACCCTCAACAGCCACCACTTTCCAGGGACACCCACCCAAGACCAGGGTATTTCCAGGTGTTTTGAGCTGTTCAAACCGGTCACTCAGAGTTTTCTTTTCGATCCTTCGGACAAAAGAGCCTTTTATCCGAAATACGACATTCATCCCCCAAATGATGATAACAGGTGGAACGATAAAAACTACGATTAAAGCTATTGGAAGCAGGAGTATGCTCAGAATTTCTCCACCCACCATTGCGCCTAGTCCTCCTACAAAGAGAAGCAAACTAAAAGGTACAAACAAAATGATCAAAAGAAATATCAGTACTCCCATTCTATCTTTCTCCCTTAGTTTATTTTCTGAAGGTCTCTATACTTTGCACTGCAAAGTATAGAAGGGTACCCTTCTATACTTTGCACTGCAAAGTATAGAAGGGTACCCTTCTATGTGTAATATATCATAATTTTTCAGTCATTGCAACTATGCTCTCTGCATAGGGAACCCCCCGGGAATTTTAGTTCCCGGGGGGTATCGTTCTGAGGATTACTCCTCGCCGAACATCTTCTGGAGTTTGGTCAGCTTCTCGAAACGCTTCTTGGCGGTCTCCTCGTTGAGGGCGAACAGCTCCTTAGCGCGGTCGGGGAAGGACCGGGTCAGGGCGGAGTAGCGGGCCTCGTTCATGAGGAACTCCTGATAGCCGCCGGCGGGGGCCTTGCTGTCCAGAGTGAAGGGGTTCTTGCCCTCCTTCTTCAGGTCGGGGTTGAACCGGAACAGGTTCCAGTAGCCGCACTCCACGGCCTTCTTCATCTCCACCTGGCAGT
>CAJUFJ010000025.1 GCA_910585815.1 uncultured Oscillospiraceae bacterium
GTTTTGCTTCGCAAAACGCAATCCTCAGTCAGCCTGCGGCTGACAGCCCCTTTCACTGCGCAGCCGTTGGCGGCTCTGCCGCCTTACGGATGCGGCGTCCCCCTTGCGGGGAAAAGGGGCCTTGTCTCTGCGGAGGGACGAAAGAGGTTTTTGGAAAGGAAAACATAATATGAAAACAAAACACTTCATCTCCGCCGCCCTCGCCCTCTGCCTGACCCTCTCTCTGTGCGTCGGGGCACAGGCCGCCGGCTCCGGCGCCAAACAGGAGGCGCTCCAGGCCCTGGGCATTCTCACCGCCGGCGACAGCCTGACCAGCCCGGTCACCCGGGCCCAGTTCGCCCAGATGCTGGTGGCCGCCTCCCCTTATCAGGACGGTGCAGAGGGCTACGGCAGCTCCCTGTTCAAAGACCTGAAGGGGGACCACTGGGCCAGCGGCTATGTCCGCATCGCCATTGAGCAGGGCTGGATGACCGGCTATGTAGACGGCTCCTTCCGCCCCGACCAGGCCGTCACCCTGGAGGAAGGCTGCGCCGCTCTGCTGAAGGCGCTGGGCTACGACCCCACCGCCCTGAAGGGGGCCTACCCCGCCGCCCAGCTGTCCAAGGCCAGTTCCCTGGGCCTGCTGGACGGCGTATCCGCCAGACAGGGCGGCGCGCTGACCCGGCAGGACTGCGTGGACCTGTTTTATAACCTCCTCACCGCCCAGACCAGCGCCGGAGCGGTGTACGGCACCACCCTGGGCTACACCATTACCAACGGCCAGGTGGACTACTCCGCCCTGGTGAGCAGCCACACCAAGGGCCCCTTCGTAGCGGAGAGCAGCACCCTGTCCCTGCCCTTTGTCCCCGGCACGGTGTACTATAACGGGGCGGTCTCCGCCCTTTCCGCGGTGCAGCCATACGACGTGTACTACTACAACGCCAACATGTCCACGGTATGGATCTGCCACAACCGGGTGACGGGCACCCTCACCGGCCTGTCTCCCAGCGCTGCCGCCCCCACCGCCGTCACGGTGGCCGGGGTGAGCTACCAGCTCGGCACCTCCGAGGCCGCCTACCAGCTCTCCAGCCAGGGCAGCTTTCAGGAGGGGGACATGGTCACCCTTCTGCTGGGCCTGAACGGTGAGGTGGTCCAGGCCATCGCCGCCCTGGAGAACGAGGCCATCTACTACGGCTCGGTGGTGTCCAGCGCCAAGGGGGCGTCCACCGCCTCCACCACCAGCTTGGCCACCGCCTCCGCCCAGGTGACCACTCAGGTGGCCTGTACTGACGGGGTGGTGCGCACCTTCTACCACAGCGGCACGGCGCTGGACGCCGGGAAGCTGGTCACCGTCTCCACCACCCAGTCCGGGACAAATGTTCGCAGCCTGTCCACCAAACGGCTGGAGGGGACGGTCAGCAAGGACGGGACCGGCGTTGGAACTTACCGATTCGCCGCCGGGGCGCAGATTCTGGACACTGACGACAGCGGCGGCTATGCCCGCGTCTACCCCTCCCGCCTGGCGGGGGCCAGACTGTCCGGCGAGGACGTGCGCTACTATACCCTGAACGCGGCGGGGGAAATCGACCGCATGGTGCTCCACAATGTCACCGGCGACACCCAGCCCTATGTATACGTCAGCGGAATTGACGACAGCTCCAGCGGGACCAATATCTCCGTCAGCTATACCTACCTCCGGGACGGCCAGGCTCAGACCATCAGCGGCACAGCCAGATACCCCATCCAAACCGGCGGGGCCATGCTGGTGTATGAGAAGGGCAGCCTGCGGAGCATCCGGCAGTTGACCCAGGTAAGCCTGGACGGCCTGTCTGCCCTCAGCGCCATGGGGGGTGGCCGGGAGTATCCCATTGCTGAGAACGTACAGGTGCTGCTCCGGGACGGCTCCGGCAGCCGGGGGTACTACCAGACCGACCTGTCCCAGATTAACGGCGAGGACTATACCCTCACTGGCTGGTACGACAACCTGGGCTACTCCGCCGGCGGCCGCATCCGCATCCTGGTGGCGACGCCCAAATGAGCGGCTACAGCGGTATCCGCAGCGACCTGGTCCGGCGCGGCGAGACCATGAGCGGCTTGAAGGACCGGCAGCACACGCTGAACATGCGGCTGCTTTTGGCCATACAAAGCCACGACGCAGGCATGCAGGCCGAGCTGGAGCTCCGTCTGGAGGAGCTTCGGGAACAAATCCGCCAGCTGGGCTGGGGATAAGAAGCGGCCCCCTCTGAAAGGTTGGGATTTCAGAGGGGGCCGCCTTTTGTCTGCGGCTTTACCGCAGGTATTTTTTCAGCTTCTGGGCCACGGCCTGAAGGTCGATAGGCTTGGCCAGATGGTCGTTCATGCCGCACTCCAAACACCGCTGGATATCCTCCGAAAAGGCGTCGGCGGTCATGGCGATGATGGGGATATCCGTGTCCGGGCGCTTCAGCCCCCGGATGACGGCGGTCGCCTCGTAGCCGTCCATCACGGGCATACGCACATCCATGATAATCGCGTCGTAGTACCCCACCGGGGATTTTTCAAATTTCGTCACGCAGATTTCCCCGTTTTCGGCCCAGTCCAGCTCCAGCTCCAGAACGGAGAGCAGCTCCCGCGCCACCTCCCAGTTGAGCTCGTTGTCCTCCGCCAGCAGGATGTGCTTCCCCCGCAGGGACAGGTCCGCCGCCCTCCAGGGGCCGGCCCCCTCCTCCGGAGCGCCGGCCGGGCCCTTCAGGGCGTCAAACAGAGTGGAGCGGAACAGCGGCCTGGCCACAAAGCCGGAAATGCCCGCCGCCTCGGCCTCCTCCTCCAGCCCGCTCCAATCGCAGGCGGAGAGCAGCAGGGCCGGACCGTCCTCCCCGCAGTGCCGCCGGATTGCCCGGGCGGCCTCCAGGCCGCTCCCGTCCGCCAGCTGCCAGCCCAGCAGGACCCGCTGATAGCCGCCGTCCTGCCGGCGCGCCTCGATGCGCTCCAGCGCCTGCCCGGCGCTCCGGCACCAATCGGCCCGGACACCCAGCTCCTCCAGGGAGCGGACCGCGTTGACGCACAGCCGCTCATCCTCGTCCACCACCAGCACGCTCCCCACGGATAGGCCGGCGTCCGGCGCAGGCTCCGCCGCCCGTTCCAGGTTGAGGACCACATGGAACTCGCTGCCCTTGCCCTGCTCGCTGCGAACGGATATGTCCCCGTCCATGGCGTCTACAATACACTTGGTGATGGCCATGCCCAGCCCGGAGCCCTCTGTCTTCCGCACGCGGGTGTTGTCCTCCCGGCTGAAGGAGTCGAAAATCTCCTTCTGATACTCCTTCGACATGCCGATTCCGGTGTCCTGCACCAGGAAGTGGGTGCGCACACGGCCGCCCTCCCCCGGCTCCTGATATACCGTCACCTGCACCGAACCCTGCTCCGGCGTGAATTTCACCGCGTTCCCCAGCAGGTTGATCAGCACCTGATTCAGCCGCACGCTGTCGCAGTACACCTGCTCGGATAGGATATCGTAGGCGGCCGCGTTGAACCGCTGGTTTTTCGCTTTCACCTGGGGCTGCACGATGTTGACGATGCTCTCCATCACCTCCCGAAGGGACACCGGCTCCACATTCAGCGTCATCTTGCCGCTTTCGATCTTCGAGATATCCAGCACGTCATTGATCAGCCCCAGCAGGTGCTTGCTGGACAGGGCGATTTTGCCCAGGTAGTCCTGCACCTGCTCGGGATTGTGGGTATTGTCCGCGGCCAGGGCGGTCATGCCAATGATGGCGTTCATGGGGGTGCGGATGTCGTGGCTCATGCTGGACAGGAAGTCCTGCTTCGCCGCGTTGGCCTGCTCCGCCTCCTTCCGCGCCTGCTCGGCCGCCTGCCGCGCCGCGTCCATCTCCAGGTTCATCCGCCTCTGCTCCGCCAGCTGGTGTTTGAACAGCCTGGAGTACTGGAGGAACAGGTAGAGCAGCATGGCCACCACCGCAAAGGAGGCGGCGTAGACCAGAACGAGCCAGCGGCTGCTCATGCCAGAGATGGCGTGGTCCAGGCTATCAAAGGGCAGCACGGTCACCAGATACCAATCGCAGTAGGGGAGACTGGTCCCATACAGGTGCCGGCGGGAGCTGCCGCTTTCCAGCAGAGCGGAACAGTCCTCCCCCGCCTCCATGGCGGCGGTCAGCTGGCTGATATGGCGGTCTGCCTCCTCCCTCTGGCCCTCAAACAGGTCATAGAGCCGGTCAAAATAGTTCTCGTGGACGTCGTCCTCATTCCGGGCCACGTAGCTGCCGTCCTTCCGTATGACAAAGGAGTAGGCCAGCGAGCTGTCGGAATCCAGGAACAGGACCTCCCCCATATATTTGGAGGACAGGCCCACCACAATGGCCAGGCTGTTTTCTCCATCAGACATGGGATATTCGCAGGGCACGCCAAAGAGGATGATGTTTTCTCCGCTGCTGTCCACTGCGGACGCCGCCCTGCGCTCCCGGTTTTTCAGGCTATCCAGAAAGGGCTCAGGGTGGTTGAGCGCCACAGGATTGCCATAGATCATTTCAATTTCGCCGTCGGAGGAGTACAGGGCGGCGCACATGAAATGCCTGGCGTTGGCGCCGTACTCAATCTCCGCCAGCGTGCCGCGGCTGGAATTTCCCTCGCCGCCCGACGCGATATGGGCGATGGACTCCGCCATGGTCAGGCGGAGGTCGATAATCGTTTCAAAATGCAGGGAAACCTGCTCGCTCATACCATCCATGTAGGCCGTGCCTATTGTTTCAATGGTGTCTTCGCTCATCTTTTTGACCGAAATCCCCAAAAAGGCAAACACAAGAATATTCAGGCAGATAATCAGGGCTATGCTGCTTTTCAGGGAGCGTGGAAAAGCCATTTTGTTCATCTCCATTCCAGAGTGTTCGGTATCTGTGCCGCCTGTGCGCCGGCCGGTACATCCAGGCCGTTTCATGCCTCGGTCAGTCCCGAAAACGGCTTATGATCTGAAGCATTTTTCGGATATCCACCGGCTTGGCCAGGTGGTCGTTCATCCCTGCGTCCTTGGCCAGAGCCACGTCCTCCTCAAACGTGTTGGCCGACAGGGCTATGATGGGCACGGACGCCGCGTCCGGCCGGTCCAGCCCCCGAATCACCCTAGACGCCTCGTATCCGCTCATCACCGGCATCATCAGGTCCATGAGCACGCAATCAAAGGTCCCCGGCGCAGAGGCGGCGAAGGCGTCCACGGCGGCCTTTCCGTCGTTGGCGGTGACCACCTCCGCCCCCGCCTCCATCAGGATGTACTCCACAATCTCACAGTTGATCTCGTTGTCCTCCACCAGCAGGATGTGCATTCCGGCCACGTTGCTCTGGATTTCCGGCTCCTCCTCCACGGCCGCGCCGTGCCATGCCTCATCCACCCGGACCGGCAGCGTAATCTGGACCACGCTGCCCTTGCCCACCTGGCTGCTGACCGCCACGGTCCCCTTCATCTGGTCCACCAGCTTCTTCACGATGGACATGCCCAGGCCGACGCCGCTGTAGTTGGTTCTCGCGTCCTGGTGCTCCTGAGTAAAGGGCTCGAAAATGTGTGCCTGGAAGTCCTCACCGATGCCGATTCCGGTATCCTCAATAACAAACCGGCAGCTCATGGTCCCGTTTTGGAAGGCGGTCTCCTCCACCCGGATGAACACAGAGCCGTGGGGGCGGTTATACTTCAGGGCGTTGTCGATGACGTTCATGAGAATCTGCTTGAATTGCAGCGGATTGCCGATTACCCGGCTGTGCCGCAGGCCGGAGGCCTCCAGCTCCAGCCGAATCCCCCGCTCCTCCGCCTGGGGGGACAGGATGGTGAGGCAGTCCTCCAGGGTCTGGTGGAGGTCAAAGGGCTCCTCCACCGCCGCCGGCCTTCCGCTCTCCAGCCGGCTGACCTGGAGAACGTCGTTCACTAGGGACAGCAGATGCTCTGTGGACACCCGAATCTTCCGCCGGCAGTCCCGCTGCCGCTCCGGGTCGTCCTCACTCTTTTCCTGAATGGCCAGCATGCCCAAGATTCCGTTGATGGGCGTGCGCAGGTCGTGGGACATGTGGGAGAGAAATTCGCTTTTGGCGGAGTTGGCCCGCCGCACCCGCTCCAGCAGCTCCATAATAGACTGCTCCTGCTTCTTCCGGGTCACCATGGTCTCGGTGATGTCCTGGTGGTATCCGTTCAGGCAGGCCCCCGGCTTCTGGAAGGTCTTGTCCGGCACGCCGCCGCAGCGGACATAAATTTTGCCCAGCTCCGGGTGGTTCCAGGGGTAGATTACCTCCGACCGCCCAGTCCCCAGCATTTCCACCACTGCCTCCTGCACCATCTCCACATAGTCCGGCTCGATATGGGCAAACCAGTGCTGGTAGCACTCCTCCGGCTCGATCTCCTCCGGCACGCCCAGCAGGATGCGCATGGTCCGGTCGGCGTACATCCTGGGCGGGCGGCCCTCCTCCAGCTCGATGGTCCAGATACCCGTTCTGGCCCCCTCCAGGATGTTCTCCAGGCTCTGGCGCGCCTCCAGCCGGTATTTCTCCTCCTGCTCCACCACCGCGTTTACGTCCCGCAGGGCAAAGATCACGCAGTTCTCCTCCCCCGCCCGCTCGGTAGCGGAGAAGTGGATCTCCAGGTGCTTCAGGCCAAAGGAGCTGTCCTTCACCTGATAGCGCACCGAAAACTTCATCTTGGTGCTGAGCTGTCCCAGCACATAGTCCTTTTTGGTCACCGCCCGCAGCCGCTCCTGGTCCCAGGGCGCCACGTAGCGGGTGATATACTGCTCCATGGCCGCCTGATAGCCGTCTTTAAAGTAGACACTCATCTGCTCGCTGTCCCGGTAGGTCTCGCACTCGCCGGTGTCGAAGTTCACCTGATAGATGCCCAGGTAGTCCACGCTGAGGGCGTGGAGCACATTATAGCTGCGCTTTTGCAGCTCCCGGAACAGGTTGCGCCGCTTCAGGGAGGACACAATGAAATACGCCGCCGTCTGGAGCATATTCGTGGCATATTCCAGGGTCTTTGCCGGGGGATTGTCCACGCCGTAAAAGCCGATGATCTGCTTGCCGTCATAGAGGGGGACCACCACCAGGGAATGGATATTCTGCCGCTTCAGGTTCTCATACTGAACGGGGTCGGTCTCCCGGATATCCTCCAGGTTCTCAATGACGATATGCCCGCCGACGCCGAAATTCTGATACCAGCTGGCGCACACCTCGGGGGGAAGGTTTTGCAGGCTCTCCTTTTCCGGCTCTACCCCCTCGGCCGCCCACTCGTAGGTGTTGTCGTCGCCGCCGGAGGCGTTCTGCTCAAATATGTAGGTCCGGTCTCCGTTCAGCGCCTTTCCCAGGTGCTCCAGCAGCACATCCAGCGACTGGTCCGGGGTCTTCTCCAGCAGAGCGACGCGCAGGCCCTCGTTGATGACGGCCTCCAGATTCTGGACGCTCCGCATACCGCTGTGGGACTCACGGGCCTCCGCGGCCGGTGCGCCCCCTCCGGTCTGTATAAACAGTCCCCCTGAATAATCCATACGTCTGCCCTCCAATATAGACCGCTCTCCGGTCATGACGCCGCACCCGGAATTTGGCCGGGCACAGCCCCGTTTTCTTTCCTTGCCTTTGCTGCAGAAACCAGCAAAGTACGTGTCATAATACCATATGCCTCCAGCTGCGTCAATATCAAAAGCGGGGGAAGCACAGGGTAAAACGGCCCCTTGTCTCTATCAGCGGAACCCCGCTGTTTTTGCGGCCGGACCGCGATTATTTCATCGGTCAGTGCCCGCTGTCTGTTCCATCGCTTTCAGCCTGCGCCACAGTGTCACGCGGCTGATGCCCAGTATGGCGGCCGCCCTGGTGTAATTTCCGCCCGCCTCCACCAGCGCGCCCTGAATGCGTTTCCACTCGGCGGTTTGGGCCGGAACGGCCTCGGGCTCCGGGTGCGGCAGGGCCGTGTGAACGCTTCGGGCCTTTCTGCGCTGTATTTCCGTACCGATCAGGTCCAGAAACGTGCCGTTGGCGTCGCCGTCGCCCCACATGGTCATAACCGTTTTGGCGAAGTTTTCCAGCTCCCGGATATTGCCCGGCCAGCTGTGGGAGCAGAGAAGATGGGCCAGCGTTGCGTCCTTCTCCTCCAGCTGCGCCGCAAGGGAGCCGCTGCGCTTGGCGACAAACTCCAGGAAAAGGGGCAGAATGTCCTCCTGCCTCTGGCGGAGCGGTGGGAGCTCCAGCTCCAGAACGGCCAAACGGTAGTACAGGTCCTCCCGAAACTTCTGCTGCTGCACCAGCTCCCAAAGGTTGCGGTTGGTGGCCGCGATAATGCGCACGTCGAAGTTGATAACCTTGCTGCCGCCGACGTGGATAAGCTGCCGTTCCTGAATAACCCGCAGCAGCTTGCTTTGCAGGGGCAGGCTCAGCTCGCCGATCTCGTCCAGAAAGATGGTCCCCTTATGGGCCACCTCAAAATACCCCTGCTTTCCGCCCTTCCGCGCGCCGGTAAAAGCGCCCTCGTCATAGCCAAAGAGCTCGCTCTCCAGCAGGGTCTCGCTGATGGCGGAGCAGTTCACCGCAACAAAGGGGTTGTTGGCCCGGGCGCTGTGGTTGTGGATAGACTGGGCCAGCACCTCCTTTCCGGTCCCTGTCTCCCCCAGAATAATCACGCAGTCCTCACTTTTGGCAAATTTCTTTGCGGTGGAGACCAGAGTGTGAAAGGAGGGATTTCGGCTTTCAAAGGCGTCAAAGCGGTGCTTGGCCACAAAGCCCTTTTGGGCCAGCGCGTTGCGGATGTGCTGCTCCTGCCGCTGAATGGTCCGGACGTTGTCCAGATTGATCATCACATTGCTGAGCTCCCCCTTGGAAAGTATGGGGATAATCGAGGCGATATATTGCTCTCCGCCAAAGCTGCACATCAGATGATTCAGGACCTCGTGGCTCTGAAACACCGTGTTGAGGGGTTCCGGCGGGAAGAATTGCGCGATGGAATGGCCAAGGAGCTGCTGGCGGGTCATTTTCAGGATCTTTCCGGCCGAGTCGTTGCACATGGAGATACGGCCCTGCCGGTCGGTAAACAGGATGCCCTGGTGGGAATATTGAAAAATCGTGGACATCTGCTGCTTGACCTCCAGCTCCTTGCAGATGGAGACCGCTGTGTCGTACGCCAGTTGGATGAAGGAGCACAGGGACTCCTGGGGGTAGACAAAGATGCTTTTCAGCCCCATGGCGGACGCTTCCTCACAGACCAGTCCGCTGCCGATCACGCAGCGAAAGCCCCGGTCCTTATATTTGTGAATGATGCGGCCGGCATCCGCCAGAGTGTCGTAGTAGTCGGAGACGATGTGCACCGACAGAATGTCCTGTATCTGCCCTACCAAAGGAGAACCGGACTCGGAGGGCAGGATGATAACGGGGTTGTGGTCATAGGGCAGGGCGTTGCTGTAGGCCAGGAGAATGTCAAACAGACTGGGCTCGATTTTGATAATTGGCTTGTCCGTGATCTTGTGCAGCGCCTTGACCAGATAGCCGCTGGACAAAAGGACGTCCGACTTTGCCAGCTCCGGCGGCAGGCGGCTTTCGTCATGGACCAGGGAGTCGGACAGGATAAAATCCGCGTCCAGCCCCATAAAATCAATTGCCTTGATAAGGGCCTGTGCAATTTGCCCCATACAGACAACTCCAATTTTCGGTTTCATATACAGTTCCCCCACATCAGTTGGCTTGGAAGCAGCTTTAGTGTAACACATTGTTTCAAATAGCGCAACACCTTTGCAGCAATTGTTGCAGATAATTCAAAGGAAACAAACTGACATCTGGACAGCAGGAGGTTTTTGCTTCCCTTTCCGGCAAAAAATGGCCGCCTTTTTTGCGGAACTTCCCGGTGCGGGGGGATGGAATTGGTGGAAACCTATAAAAATGAACGGTAGATTTCGCCGCAATCACGAAAAATGAAAAGGAGCCAAACCTGGTATCATAATTGCTTGTACTATTCAGGCAGAAAGAGTTCCTCTTTCATCCCCATCAGCGTTAAAAAAATCGGAAAAGGAGCATGTTATTATGGAGAAAAAACAGTCCCTGTCTCAGCAGGTTGCGAAAATCGGCGCCGGTCTGAAGTTTGAGGATTTGCCGGACAGAGTGGTGCAGAATTCCAAGATGTACATTATGGATCTGCTGGGCAATATCATCGCCTCCCGCCATGTGGACTCCAGCCTGACCTGTCTCCAGGCCGCCCGGGAGCTGGGCGACGGGGAGCCCACATCCACCGCCATCGGCTGCCACTACAAAACCACCCCCCAGATGGCCGCCATGATCAACGGAACCTTCGGCCATGCCTTTGATATGGACGACGACCACCGCTACGGCACCCAGCATTCCTCCGTTGTGGTCTTCCCCGCCATTCTGGCCCTGGCCGAGAAGTATGGCAAGAGCGGCAAGGAAGTGCTTACCGCCTTCGCCTACGGCTCTGAAATCACCATCCGCCTGGGCGAGGCCTTTGAGGGGCAGACTTACTATCAGGGCTTCCACCCCACCGGGACCTGCGGCGTGTTCGGCGCCACCGGCGGCGCGGCCAAGCTGCTGGGCCTGAACGAGGAGCAAATCACCTACGCGCTGGGCCTGGCGGGCAGCCAGGCGGCGGGCCTGCTGGAGTGGAAGGCACAGGGGACCTGGTCCAAACGCTACCAGGCCGGCCACCCCGCCATGTGCGGCGTCATCAGCGCCATAATGGCCAAGAACGGCTACACCGCCCCCACCACCGTCTGGGACGGGCAGGACGGCTTCCTGCGGGCCTACTCCTACAAGGATATCTGGAATGAGGCCAAGGTGAGCGAGGAGTTTGGCCAGCGTTGGGAGATGGCCGACACCTCCATCAAGGTACATGCCTGCTGCCGTTTCTCCGCCCCCCTGGCCGACTGCGGCGTGGACCTGTTCAAGCGCGGCGTGGACTACCGCCAGGTGGAGTCCATCCTGGCCCGCGTCAACAAATATTCCATCAAGGTCCTGACCATCCCCGAGGAGACCAAGGCCGACCCCAAGACGGTGGTGGACGCCCAGTTCTCCCTGCCCTACGCCATCGCCTGCGGCATGGTCAAGGGCCACGAGAACATCGACGACTACACCTATGAGGCCATCCGGGACCCGGAGGTCCTGGCCCTGGCCAAGAAGGTCAAGTGGATGCTGGACCCGGAGATCGAGAAGGTGTATCCCAAGTACTACCCCTGCACCGTCGAGGTCACCATGAAGGACGGCAGCGTGATCACCTCCCACACCGAGTACCCCAAGGGCGACCCGGAGAACCCCGTCAGCTGGAACGAGGCGGTGGAGAAGTTCCGTTTTATGGCCGGCCACGAGATGGGCAGCTACAAAATCGAGCGGATTATCGACCTTTGCAGCCGCCTGGACGAGCTGGAGAATCTGAACGAGCTGGTAGAGCTGCTGGCGTAAAAGCAAGCGTCTCGGGAGGCCCATCCAGGGCCTTCCGGGACGTTCAAGGAGGATGGTGTTTCCCTAATGAGCAAGTTCACAATCTATCCATTGCACCTTGGAACCATAAACCGTGAGTGCTCCAACATGATTTACAGGACAAATCCAGGTGTAAAAGTGGATTTTCCCCTGATTGCTTATTATTTAACAGATGGACAGCAAAAAATTCTGTTCGATACAGGGGCATTTGTACCTGAGAACGGCTATGTACCGGCCGGAAAACCGAACGGCCCATATATCCAAAAAGAAGATCAGCGCCTGGACAACGCATTAAAAGCAATTGGTGTACGCTGTGAAGACATTCATACCGTAATTCTGTCTCACCTGCATTGGGACCATGCAGGTTCCTGTCACTTTTTCCCAAACGTAACCTTTATTGTCCAGGAGATTGAATACCAGTACGCTCTTCACCCCATCAAGATTCACCAATTTCCTTATCGCAAGGAGGAATTTGAAGGGTTGAATTTCCGGTTTGTGAATGGTGATGTAGAAATTGGAAACGGCCTAAAGCTTATCCTGACCCCAGGCCATACACCTGGTTCGCAGACACTGCTGGTAGATACAGCGGAAGGAATTTATGCTCTGGTTGCGGACCTGGTCAACACCCGGGAGTGCTGGGAATCTGATCCAAAGCTGGCCAACGGCTATCATACGGACCTCCTGGTCCATTACCAAAGCTTTGACAAGGTTGCGGCAATCACAGACCACATTTTAGAGGGGCACGAGATAAAAATATTTGAGCACAAATGCTATCCACACAATGCACAGAGCTAAGAAAAGGAGAATGATTATGCGAACTACAAGTAGGATCGCTGCTTTGATAATTGCCGCAATCATTGCGTGTTCTCTGACGGCCTGCAGGCCGAAGGAGACCGGACCATCAACTACTACTTCAGGAAACAATTCCGGCAGCACGGGAGGCACAGCCTCGGCCTCCTATGTGTTTAAGGCTGGACACGTTCAACCCGCCACCCACCCCTACCACACTGGTCTGGTTTATATGAATGAACTGCTTCAAGAACGGACCGGCGGCCAGGTTGCCCTGGATATTTACCCCTCCTCGCAGCTGGGCGCTGAACGGGAGTTGGTGGAAAGCGTGCAGATGGGCACCGTGGATATCGGTCTGGTCACCTCTCCTCTAGCAAATTTCGACACCAGCTGGTATCTGTTTGACATGCCCGGCATTTTCTACACAAAAGAGCACGCATATGAATTTTTAGATGGCGAGCGCGGACAGGAAATGTTGGATAATCTGGCAAGCATCAACATAAAGGGAGTGTCCTTCTGGGAAACCGGCTTCTTCAACATCTTTGTCAACGAGCGTGCCATTGAAACTCCGCAGGATGTGGCTGGTATGACCATCCGTGTGATGGAAAACGACGCTTATATTAAATACTTTTCCGAGTTAGGTGCAAATCCTGTGCCAATGGCCTACTCAGAAGTATTCACCGGCATCCAGAACGGGACTGTTAACGGAACTTTAATTCCCATCGCCGCTATTTATATGAATCAGTTTTACACCGTTGCGCCCTATATCACCCGGTCACAAAACTGGTACTGTCCCGTTACCTTCCTGATGAGTATGGATGCCTGGAATTCAATGCCAAGTGACTTGCAAGAGGCGTTCCAGGAGTGTGCCAATGAGGCACGTGATTATATGCGTCAGGAACTGACTAACTCCGAGGAGGATCAGGTAGCTGAAATGACGGCCGCCGGGTGCACCATAACAGAGGTGAACAAAGAGGATTGGCGCCGCCTGGAGGCTGATGCGGTGCAGAGCGTGAAGGATCAGTTTGTGGGCACGTATGTGGATCAGGAAACCCTGGATTATATTGAATCAATCGGCGAGAAATACCGCTGAACTGCCTGAACCAGCGGCCGGTGTTATTTAAATGGCGGCCGCTGGTTTCTGCCTCATATCCCACACTTTGCAAAGGAGATAAAACATGGATGAGAAACGTTCCGATATTGTAGCCGCAGATAGGTTTATGCGGCTGGTCGGCTGGCTTCAAAATATTTTTTCCGTTGTTCCGTTGGTGCTGATGTGCTTTATCGTGCTGGTTTCTGTCATCATGCGCTATGCGCTGAAAATTCCGTTTACCTGGGGCGAGGAAGCCGCGCGATATTTGATGATCTTTGCGGCTATGCTGGCCATTGGTATGGGGGTGCGTGAAAAGGCGCATTTGGGGGTTACTATCTTTACAGACCTGATGCCCAAAAAGCTCCGATTTGTTGTAACCGGATTCGCACAGCTTATTAGCCTTGGGATCTATCTCTGCCTCACGTATCTATCCTGGCAGTTCATCACGGCACAGTATAAATTCGGACAGTTTTCCGCAGCACTGAAGCTTCCCATGTATCTGGTGTATGGGATGCTGCTGCTGGGGTTTGGATTCAGTTGCATAGAGTCCTTCTATGTGTTTTATCGTGACTTCATTCGCAGGAAACCGCTGGATGCTACGGAGGAGATTATATGATAATTCTTCTATTTGTCAGCTTCTTTGTGCTACTGATTCTTGGCGTACCTGTCGCGCTCAGCCTTGCAGGGTCATCGATTTTGGCCCTATATATGGCCGATATCAACTTGGTTGTAGTGGCACAAAAAATGTTTACCGCAATGGACTCCTACAGCCTGATGGCTATCCCGTTTTTCATGATTGCCGGCGGACTGCTGGCAGACGGCGGAGTGTCCAAGCGGCTTACGGATTTTGCCAAATCTCTGGTCGGCTGGCTGCCAGGCGGATTTGCGGTGGTCGTTTTTCTATCTTCAGCATTTTTTGGCGCAATCTCAGGTTCCTCCGCCGCCACCGTTGCGGCCATCGGCGCAATTATGGTGCCTGCCATGCTGGAGGATGGTTATCCACTGAAGTTCTCCCTTTCCACTGTGGCGGCCGGCGGCTTTCTGGGCATCATCGTCCCTCCCAGCATTCCGATGGTGATTTACGGAATGGCGGCCGGCACATCGGTCAGCGAGGTATTTATGGGCGGTTTCTTGCCTGGCTTTATGCTGGCAGGGGGAATGTCAGTTTATTCCATTCTTTGGGCCGTACGGCACAAGGAGATGCTGAAGCCTCACAGATTTTCCCCGCGGGTCGTATGGAAAACATTTAAAGACGCGATCTGGGCACTGATTATGCCGCTGATTGTTTTGGGTGGTATCTACGGCGGCATCTTCACCCCCACTGAAGCGGCTTGTGTGGCTGTATTCTATGGCCTGTTGGTGGGTTTGTTTGTGTACAGAGAGTTGGACATGGTCTCGATCTTCAAAATTTTGAGAAGCTCCATCATTACGACCGGCATGCTGTTGTTTGTTATCGCTGCCGCCACAGCCTTTGGCCTGGTGCTGACCCGTGAAAATGTGCCTCAGACCGTTGCTGCCATGATCACTTCCGTTGCAACAAACAAATTGATGTTCTGGCTGCTGGTAACAGCACTTTTGCTGGTTGTGGGCACATTCATGGACACCTGCCCGGCTGTGATGATTCTGACGCCTATTTTTACGCCGGCACTGGCAGCCTACAATATTGATCCAATTGTGTTTGGCGTGGTCATGATTATTAACCTGGGAATTGGTCTATGTACGCCTCCGGTGGGCCTGAATTTGTATGTTGCGGCAGGGCTCAAGAAGACAACCATTGAACAGGTGGTGTGTAAACATCTGTGGTTCTACCTGCTGGCCGCAGTAACCGTTCTGGTATTGCTGATGGCCTTCCCGAAGATCATCATGTTCCTGCCGGGGCTGATGAAGACAGCGACGATGGTTACAACCTAAACAAAATAAGAAGGGATCAAACAATGTATAACCCAGAAATGGAACGTATCCCCTGCGTCATCATGCGGGGCGGGACCAGCAAGGCGGTCTTTCTGCTGGAAAACGACCTTCCGTCGGACCCCCAGGTGCGGGACCGGGTGATTTTATCCATATTCGGCAGTCCGGACAGCCGTCAGATCGACGGCCTTGGCGGAGCGGACCCCCTGACCAGCAAGCTGGCCATCCTTGCCCGGTCCAGCCGGGCCGACGCGGACGTGGACTACACCTTTGGACAGGTGGATATCCACACCCCCTTTGTGGACTATTCCAGCAACTGCGGCAACATCTCCTCCGGCGTCGGTCCCTTTGCCATCGCCCAGGGACTGGTAAAGGCGGTGGAGCCCGTTACCGTGGTGCGCATCTACAACACCAACACCGACAGCGTGTTTCAGGCGGAGGTCCCGGTGGTAAACGGGAAGCCGGCGGTGCTGGGGGACTATAAGATCCACGGCGTTCCCGGCACCGGCGCCCACATCGGCCTCAATCTGGCCGGCACGGTGGGGGCCAAAACCGGCAAGCTCCTGCCCACCGGAAATCCCACTGACGTGATTACGGTGGAGGGCTTCGGCCCTCTCACCGCGTCCATGGTAGACGCGGGCAGCCCCATGGTCTTTGTGCGCGCCTCCGACCTGGGGCTGACCGGAACCGAGACCCCCGCCCAGGTGGACTCCAATCCCAAGCTGCTGGAGCTGCTGGAGACCATCCGCTGCATTGCGGCGGAGCAGATGGGGATTGCCAGCCGGGCTGAGGCGCGTCAGCGGGTCCGGGCCGTTCCCATGGTAGCCTTTGTGGCGCCGCCCCAGCCCTACAAAAGCCATATCGACGGGACCCAGATAGCGGCGGACGAGATCGATTTTGTGGCCCGGGACATGTTTATGCAGATCATGCACAAGACCTACTCCGGCACCGCCACCGTGTGTACCGGCTGCGCCGCTGTCACACCGGGGACGCTGGTCTATGCGCTGCGCGGGCAGCGGGAGAGCGGTCTGGTCCGCATCGGCCACCCCGGCGGCATCATTACATGCGACACCACCGTGGAAAACGGCAATATCACCCGGGCCGTCTTCGGCCGCACCGCCCGCCGGATTATGGAGGGCTATGTATATGTGCCCCGCGAAATTTTCAACCAATAACTTGATTTAGGAAGTGATTTTTATGAGAAATACCGAGAATCGCTCCGGCGCAAAGGTCCTCCGGGAGCGTCTGAAAAACCCTGAGATTATCATGGCCCCCGGCTGTTACGACTGCCTGTCCGCCCGCCTGGTGGAGCAGGCCGGCTTTGAAGCGGCCTTTATGACGGGCTTTGGGGCGTCGGGCTCCATTCTGGGCCAACCCGATTACGGCCTGATGACCATGAACGAGATGGCCGCTGTGTGCGCCAATATGAATTCTGTGCTGAATATCCCCCTGCTGGGCGATATCGACACCGGCTACGGCAATCCGCTGAACGTCTATCGAACCGTTCGGGAATTTGAGCGGGCGGGGATGGCCGCTGTCCATCTGGAGGACCAGGTGTTTCCCAAGCGCTGCGGCCACATGGAGAAGAAAGCGGTAATCCCCATGGAGGAGCACGTGGAAAAGATTCGCGCCGCCGTGGAAGCTAGGGATGACATGCTCATTATTGCCCGCACCGACTGCCGTGCCACCCACGATATGGACGAGGTGGTCCGCCGCCTGGAGGCATACCGGGACGCGGGGGCCGATATCATCTATGCAGACGCCCTGCGCAATGCGGAGGAAATGGGGATTGTGGGCTCCATCCCCGGCGTGTACAAGTTTGCCAATCAGGTGGAGTTCGGCAAAACCCCCGTGATGTCCGCCGACGAAATCCAGAGCCTGGGCTTCAGCATCGTGATTTACCCGGTGGGCACCATCTTCACCGCGGCCCGGGCCATGCAGAAGATGCTGGCCGAGCTGAAGGCCAGCCGCAGGACCACCGAGGACACCGCTCTCATGACCACCTTCGCCGAGTACAACGCCATTGTGGGCATGGACGCACTCACGGCTATGGAGGCCAGCTACAAGGTGGACGAGTACAAGAAACAATTAAAGCAGGGCTGAGGTCCCCAGGAAGGAGTTGATCTCTGTGGGCATGACAATGACACAGAAAATCCTCGCGCGGCACTGCGGTCTGCCCAGCGTGAAGGCGGGGGAGCTGGTGGAGGCGAAGCTGGACCTGGTGATGGGAAGCGATGTCACCACCCCCATCGCCATCCAGGAGATGGAAAAATACTGTCTGGAAACGGTGTTTGACCCCGAGAAGATCGTGCTGGTGATGGACCACTTTGCCCCCAACAAGGATATTCAGTCCGCTCAGAACTGCGCGCTGGTGCGGCAGTTCGCCCAGCGTACGGGAATTGCGCACTTCTACGACGGGGGCAGAATGGGAATCGAGCACGCCCTGCTTCCGGAACAGGGCTTCGCGGCCCCCGGGGAGCTGATTATCGGCGCCGATTCCCACACCTGTACATACGGCGCGCTGGGCACCTTTTCCACCGGGATCGGTTCCACCGATATGGCGGCCGGCATGTATGCGGGAAAAAGCTGGTTCCGGGTCCCGGCCGCCATTCAGGTCAATCTGACCGGAGCATTTCCCCCATATGTGGGCGGGAAAGACCTTATCCTCGCCCTGATCGGCATGATCGGGGTGGACGGGGCCCGGTATAAGAGCATCGAGTTCACCGGCGAGGCCGTCTCCCGCATCCCCATAGACGACCGGTTTGCCGTCTGCAACATGGCCATCGAGGCGGGCGCCAAAAACGCCATCTTCCCGGTGGACCAGATTACCCTGGACTACCTGGCCGGCCGGGTGACCCGGTCCTTCTCCCCGGCGGCGGCCGACCCGGACGCCAGCTATGTCTGCACCATCGACATAAACCTGTCCCAGCTGCGTCCGCTGCTGGCCGCCCCCCACCTCCCCTCCAACGTGAAGGCGGCGGAGCACTTCCGCGGGCTGCCGGTGGACCAGGTGGTCATCGGCTGCTGCACCAACGGGCGGATATCCGATCTGCGCATGGCCGCCCGCATCCTGCGGGGGCGGAAGGTGGCCCGCCGCGTGCGGTGCATCATCATCCCCGCCACCCAGGAGACCTACCTCCAGGCTATGGAGGAGGGGCTGCTGGAGGTCTTTGTACGGGCGGGGGCGACGGTCAGCATGCCCACCTGCGGCCCCTGCAACGGCGGCCACGTAGGGGTTTTGGCGGACCATGAGCGCTGCGTATCCACAACCAACCGGAATTTTGTGGGGCGAATGGGGGCCAAGAACTCAGAGATCTACCTGGCCAGCCCTGCGGTGGCGGCCGCCTGCGCGGTGGCCGGCATGATTGTGTCCCCCGAGGAGGTGAAATAATGGCCGGAACTGTCTTTAAATACCGGGACAACGTGGACACCGATGTGATCCTGCCCGCCCGATATCTGGCCCTGTCCAGCCGGGAGGACCTGGCAGCCCACTGCCTGGAGGACCTGGACGGAGAATTTGTCAAACGGGTGCAGCCCGGAGACTTTATTGTGGCCGGGGAAAACTTCGGCTGCGGCTCCTCACGGGAACACGCGCCCATCGCCATTCTGAGCAGCGGGGTGCGCTGTGTAATCGCGGCCTCCTTTGCCCGGATTTTTTACCGCAACGCCATCAACATCGGCCTGCCCATTCTGGAGTGTCAGGAGGCGGTGGCCGAGGTGCGGACCGGCGACCAGCTGGAGGTGGACCTGGCCGCCGGAACAATCCAAAATCTGACCCAGGGCAAGGTGTATCAAGCGGGAGGCTTCCCGCCGTTCCTGCAGAGGGTGATCGACGCTGGGGGACTGCTGGCCTGCCTGGCCGCAGAGAAACAGGCAAAGGAGGAGACTGTGCCATGAAAATTGTAGTTTTGGATGGATATACCGAAAATCCCGGCGATTTAAGCTGGGATGAGCTGGGCCGTCTGGGGGAGCTGACGGTCTATGACCGCACCAGCCTTACCGACGAGGACGAGGCCATCGCCCGCATCGGGGATGCGGAGGTGGTTTTTACCAACAAGACCCCCATCACCAGGCGGGTGATCGACGCCTGCCCGAATCTGGGCATGATAAGCCTGCTGTCCACCGGCTACAATGTGGTGGACTACGTCTATGCAGGGGAAAAGGGCATCCCGGTTACCAATGTGCCCACCTACGGCACCGCCTCAGTCAGCCAGTTCTCCATCGCCCTCCTGCTGGAGGTGTGCCACCACATCGGCCATCACGACGCATCAGTCCACGCCGGGCACTGGGCCGACTGTGTGGATTGGTGTTATTGGGACTACCCGCTGATGGAGCTGGAGGGCAAAACCATCGGGATTATCGGCTTTGGCCGGATCGGACAGGCGGAGGGGCGGATTGCCCGGGCCCTGGGGATGGAGGTACTGGCCTACGACCTGTACCCCAGCGACTCAGGCCAGGAGCTGGCGGAGTATGTATCGCTGGATCAGCTCTACGCCCGGTCTGATGTGATCACCCTCCACTGCAATCTGACCCCGGAGAACACCGGCCTGATCAACAAGACGTCCATCGCCAAGATGAAGGACGGCGTCATTCTCATCAACAACGCCCGGGGACAGCTTATCCATGAGCAGGACGTGGCCGACGCCCTGAACAGCGGTAAAATGGGGGCAGCCGCCCTGGATGTGGTGTACACAGAGCCAATCCGGGCGGACAATCCGCTCCTCAAGGCCAAGAACTGCATCATCACCCCCCACATCTCCTGGGCGCCCAGGGAGAGCCGCCAGCGGATTATGGACTGCGCCGTGGGTAACCTCAAGGCCTATCTGGCCGGCGAGCCCATTCATGTGGTCAACCTGTAAGCGGCATGAAAAAATGTATTGTAATCTCAGACTCCTTCAAGGGAACCCTGTCCAGCCTGGAGATCTGTGAAATCGCCCGGCAGTCTATTCCGCGCTTCTTTCCGGACTGTCAGGTCGTTGCCATCCCGGTGGCCGACGGAGGGGAGGGAACGGTGGAGTGCTTTGTGCAGGCCCTGGGGGCCAGACGCATCACCGTGCCGGTTACCGGCCCCTGGGGGGAAACGCTGCCGGCCTCGTACTGCCGGGCCGGACAGCGGGCGGTCATCGAGATGTCCGCCACGGCCGGTCTCCCCCTGGTAAAGGGGCGGAAAAACCCGGAACAGACCACCACCTACGGAGTGGGACAGCTGATCCGCCACGCGGTGGAACAGGGCTGCACGGAGCTTCTGCTGGGCCTGGGGGGCAGCTGCACCAACGACGGCGGCTGCGGCTGCGCCGCCGCAGTCGGGGTACAGTTCCGCAGCCGGAACGGCCAGACATTTGTCCCCACCGGCGAGACGCTGGACCAGATCCAGAGGATCGACTGCTCGGCCGCCAGGGCCCTCTTGGATGGGGTTCGGCTTGTGGCCATGTGCGATGTGGACAACCCCCTGTACGGACCCGCCGGCGCGGCCGCCGTGTTCGCCCCCCAAAAGGGGGCGGACGGCGAGATGGTAAAGCGGCTGGACGGCCAGCTGCGCAGTCTGAGCGGGGCGCTGAAGCGGGAGCTGGGGCTGTCTCTGGCCGGAGTCCCCGGCGCCGGCGCCGCCGGCGGTATGGGCGCGGGCTGTATGGCCTTCCTGGGCGCCGAATTGAAGTCTGGCATTGAGGCCGTGCTGGAGATGGTGGAATTTGACCGCCACCTGGCAGACGCCGACCTGGTTATCACCGGGGAGGGCCGTATCGACTGCCAGAGCGTCCAGGGCAAGGTAATATCCGGCATTGCCAAGCATATGCGGGGCAGCAGCGTACCGCTGGTCGCAGTTGTGGGAGGAATTGGCCCCGGCGCGGCGAAGGCCTACGAATTGGGCGTTACCGCCATGTTTGGCATCGACCGGGAGGCGGTCGCCTTTGAGGAATACGCCCCCCGGACAAGGGAGAACTACCAGCAAACCCTGGAAGATATCCTGCGGCTGATCCGCTCTTGGGCGTAGCCCGGCGAGGAGCGTCCGATGCGCAGATTTCCCGCAGGGGCGGCCTGTGGCCGCCCGCAAAAAAACATCCGCCTGTCACAAGCGGCCGGCTCCCACAGCTGCGTGGGGCCGGCCGCTCTTTTTCCTGAACAGCGGAGACCGCCGCACCCTCCGAAAGGGGCGGCGGTCTCAACCTTCTAAAGCACACAAGCTGACACTGCGGCGCAAGGCCAGGGGAGGCCCCCGGCTTTCTGCCGTCTTTTACGGAGCGTTAAACGGGCCTGCGGCAGGGGGCTCCGCCTGATCTGAGGGGGGAGGGCTCTGGATGATGATGGTCTTGTCCTCTCCACCTGCCAGTTTGCCGCCCAGCATGCCGGCCACCAGGGATTTGATGTCGATGCCCATGCTCTGGGAAATGCCCTCGGTGACCTGGGATGTGCCGTTGATGATGTCCTCCAGCAGCTTGGCGCTGTTTCCGTCGCCGTACATGGTGATTTTATCCACCTTGGACAGCGGTTCGGCCACATTTTTGGCGATCTGGGGCAGGGCCTGCATGACCATCTCGATAACAGCGGCCTCGCCGTATTTCTTCATGGCCTCGGCCTTCTTGTCGATGCCCTCGGCCTCGGCCAGGGCCTTGGCGCGGATGGCCTCGGCCTCCGCCTTACCCACGGCGGCAATGCCTTCCGCCTCCTGCTCCTTTGCGTACTTCTGGGCCTCGGCAATCTTCATCTCAGCCTCGGCCTTCTGCTCCTGCTCGTAGCGGGCTGCCTCCGCGTCCTTCTGGCGCTTGAACAGGGCGGCCTCCGCCTCCTGCTGCTGACGGTAGCGCTCGGCGTCGGCCTGAGCCCGGATTTCCGCCTCCAGCTTCTGCTTCTGGACCTCAACCTCTGCCTGCTTCAGCTCGGCCTGGCGCTGGGTCTTGGCGATCTCCGCGTTGACGGTGGCCGTCTCGATGCTCTTGCGCTGCTCCTGGCTCTGGATCTCATAGGCGGCGTCTGCCTCCGCCTTTTTGCCGTCCGCCAGAATTTTCAGCTCGGCCCGCTTGATCTCCAGTTCGGTCTGCTTCTGGGCGATTTGGGTATCCGCCTGCACACGGGCCTCGTTGGACTCCCGTTCCGCCGCCGCCTGGGCGATGGCAATGTCCCGGTCCGCCTGGGCCTTGGCAATGGCCGCATTTTTCTTGATGAGGCTGGTGTTGTCCGCGCCCAGGTCCTTAATCAGGCCGTTTTCGTCGGTGACGTTCTGGATATTGCAGGATAGAATTTCAATGCCCAGCTTATCCATGTCCTTGCTGGCCTTCTGCATCACTTGGTCGGAGAAGGAATCCCGGTCGGTGTTGATCTCCTTGAGGGACAGGGTGCCGATGATCTCACGCATATTGCCCTGAAGGGAGTCCTGTAAATCCCGGGTGATCTCATCCGGGCGCTTGTTCAGGAAGTTCTTGGCGGCCAGCTTGATGCCCTCGGCGTGGGGGGAGATGCGGACCTTGGCCACCGCGTCCACATTGACGTTGATAAAGTCGCTGGTGGGGACCGACTGCTCGGTTTTGATGTCCACCGTCATCTGGCCCAGATACAGCTTATCCATGCGTTCCAGGAAGGGGACGCGGATACCGGCCCGGCCAATAAGCACCTTGCTCTCCTTTTTCAGGCCGGAGATGATGTACGCCTGATCGGGTGGGGCCTTGACATAGCCCAGCAGGAAAATAAGGGCGAAGATCAAGAGGATGACGGTAACGGGAATTACGCGCATCAGGATATCAGTCACAGGGATTCCTCCTTTCAAATTAAACCGATTGTTGACGTTATATCAAAACAAGCCGCTTCGACCGGGTTCGGCCCATGGGGCCGGACGGTCTTTCCACAGCCTGGAACCTCCTCACTCCTCCAGCCGGATGCCGCCTGCAATATCCCCCCGCATGGCGGCCAGCCGCTCCAGGGCCTCCACCTCCGCCTCCAGGCTCCGCTGCCGCCACTCCCGCTGGACCTGTCCGCTCTCTGAGAGCACCTGGGAGAGCACGTTAATCACCCGCAGGCAGAGCGCCGCCTTTCCGCCGGTCTCTCCTCCCTCCCGCTCCGTCTGGCCCAGCTCCCGCAGGGTCAGCTCCAGGGTCTGGAGGTAATCGGACTCCACGCGGGCCGCGGTCTGCTCCTCCATCTGATTCCAGCACCGGAGAATCAGCTTCTCCAGATTTTCCAGCGCCGTCTGCACATAGGGGGTTTCCACCGGGGCCGCAGACTTGCGGAGCCGGGCGGCAACGGCCTGCCCGCCGCCGGGGGCGGTGGAATTCAAAAACTGCTGCATCACCGGGACCAGCTCGTCAAAGCGCCTGGACAGGGCGGCCAGCCGCTGTTCGAAGGGCACAAAGTCCTCTGAAGCGGCGCTCTGGCAGGACTTCATGGCCGGAATCAGCGTCTGCTCCAGGTTCAGCAGCTCCTCCGCAATGGAGGACAGGCCGTCCGCATAGCTGTTCAGAATGGTGGCGTCCTTCTTCTGCCACATGCCGCCGTTTCGCTGGGAAAACAGCCTCTGGCAGGCGTCGGAAACGCCCCTGGCCTTATCCTTCAATTCGTTGCCGCACAGGAGGCGGATATGCTCCATGGTAAGCCCCGTAATCGAGGCGGGGATGGCGACATGGATGGCGGTGAGCGACTGCCGGAGCCGGGCACACAGGCCCTCCAGCCGTTTTTGGGTTTGGAGCAGCTCCTCTGCCCTGCGCTCAGGCTCGGCTTCGGGATAGTGGCACTGCCGCCGGCTGGAGCCGGTGCTGGTCTGCCCTGCGGTAATCTCGAACGGAATCCGCTTCTCTCTGCTCACCTTTGTGGCAAAAATGGTGAAGGCCGCTGTCATACTCAGTCCCATCTCCCTGCACGCCTGCTCCATATTTTTCTTAACGTCCTCGTCAATGCGAAAGTTGACCATGACCTGCGCCATGCATGTCACCTCCTGTTGTTCATTATATCACAAGTAAAGCGAATTGCAACAGTTTTCTTTACATATGTCTTACAAATTTTTGACCGCACCCCCGCTTCGACAAAAAACCCTCTGAGCTCAGCTGAGCTCAGAGGGGTACAGGTTGCCGGCAGGCAGGCAGCTATGGCCAGGCCACCGCCAGCAAAAGCCGTCCATGCCCGGCATGTTTACGTCCAGCAGGATCAGGTCGGGTTGTTTTTCTGCTTTTGTATAGTTTCCTGCCTGCTGCAGGCCGTCAGTATCTCGTATTGCGGGAAAAAATAGGATTTCAGCAGCCTCTGTACTGGTCATCGGAACGCTTAGCTTCAATTGCTAAAGCACATTGGCCAAAACATGATTCCGGTACTCCTGAGGTGAACACCCAACGGTTTGTTTAAAAGCTCTGGTAAAAGCAGAATGGCTGTTGTATCCAATTTGAACTGCGATATCCAGCAGAGAAAACCGGGGATTGAGCAGCATTTCCTTCGCCCGTTCAACCCGAAATTCCCGGAGATACTTTGAGGGAGAACAGCCGATTTTTTTACGGAACCAGTCAGTGTAATAGGAGGGGTTGTAGTTCTCTAACTGGGCCAGGGTCTGGATCGAAAACTGTTCATTAAAATGTTCTCTGATATACCGCAGGGAGATACATTCATTGTTTTCTACTAATTTTTCGTACAAGAAATAAAACAGATAGCAAATAGAGCTGCTGTTTGGATGCTGTTGTATTTCAGATTTAATTAGCTGTGTTAGCGGAGCTAAGTTGCCCTCAATGGGATAGACAATACGGCTCTCCAGGGTAATCAGGTCGCTTTGGCGGATCATATGTGGAGGGATATCCATGGTGATGACCTCCGCCAGGCAATAACAGTGATGGAAGGAATGGGGCGGGATAAAACAAAGCTCCTGGGAATTAATGTAATATTGAACGCCGTTATAGGCCACATACAAGTTTTCCGTCAAGGGGAGAAGAATATGGGCGTGAACATGGGAGTGGCCATCTAACGCAGTGGGAGGGTCCAGCACACGAAATGTTAAATTCTCCATAAACCCGACTGCCTCCTATCTGAAATTCAATCAAGAATATATAGAAAACGGTATATACAATATGTAGCAGATATAAGCCATTATTTTACCGATTTCACTTTTACATTGTATATTGCTTGTGCAATAAATGCAAGAAAAAATTTTTTTAATAGAAAATTATGGGTAATATATAGTATCTTAAAAACTCTTTGTTATGAAATTCAGTAAAACATTATCTGGAACACAGTAAAATATCTGATATACAGATATGGTAGGATAAAAGCAGAAACGCTCCCAACACGTTCCGGTCAAGAAAGGATGACTTATCATGCCAAACGCTTATTTCACAATTGAAAAACCTGTCAACGACCCATTTCGCTCCTATTTGCACGGCAGCGCTGAGCGCGCCAGCCTGAAGCAGGAACTGAGGCGGCAGGAGGAACAGGTGGTGGACATCCCTCTGATTATTGGCGGAAAGGAGGTGTGGACAGATACAAAGATTGAGGTTACCATGCCCCACAACCATCAGCACGTCATTGCCCGGTGCTGTATGGCAGGGGAACAGGAACTGAAGGCAGCGGTAGATGCCGCCCTGGCGGCAAAGCAGGACTGGGAGGAAATGCCCTGGGAACACCGCAGCGCCATTTTCTTAAAGGCTGCCGACTGTATTACAGGTTCCTACCGGGATGTGCTCAACGCATCGACAATGCTGGGCCAGTCAAAAACCGTGTTCCAGAGCGAAATTGACATTGCAGAGCTGACCGATTTTCTGCGGTTTGGCGTGTGGGCAGCTCAGCAGATTTTCAAGGATCAGCCCCTGAGCACCGCCGGCATCTGGAACCGCCAGGACTACCGGCCTCTGGACGGCTTTGTGTGTGCAATTTCACCCTTCAATTTTACCTCTATTGGTGGGAACTTGCCAACAGCTCCGGCCATTGTGGGTAATGTGTCCCTCTGGAAGCCTTCCCGCACAGCGGTGCTGTCTAACTATTACTACATGAAGCTCTTGCAATGGTGCGGGCTGCCCGACGGGGTAATCAATTTCGTACCCTGCTCCGGACCGGATATGTCCCGCTATGTGATTAGCCACCCCAAAATGGCCGGATTCCATTTCACCGGGTCCACCGACGTGTTCCAGCGCGTTTGGAAACAGGTAGGGGAACATATTGCCCAGTATGCTAATTACCCTCGCCTGGTGGGTGAGACCGGGGGCAAGGACTTCATTTTCGCCCATCCCTCCGCCGATGTGGAGCCGCTGGTAGCCGGACTGATCCGGGGTTCCTTTGAGTTCCAGGGGCAAAAATGCTCCGCCTGTTCCCGGGCGTTTATCCCTGTCAGCCTGTGGCCACAGGTGCGGCAGCGCCTGGAGCAGCAGACCGCCGCTTTAAAAGTGGGAGACGTGCAGGAGTTCGATTCCTTTATGGGCGCTGTCATAGACCAGGCCTCCTTTGAAACCTGTAAGGGTTATCTGGAACGGGCAAAGGCCTCCTCAGACTGTGAGATTGTCACAGGCGGGGACTGCGACGGCAGCAAGGGATGGTTCGTCCAGCCTACAATCCTGCTGTGCAAAACTCCGTATTACGAGTCTATGGTAGAGGAAATCTTTGGGCCCATTCTCTCTGTCTACGTCTATGAGGACGAAAAGCTGGAAGAAACGCTGGAAATCTGTGACAAGGCCTCCCCCTACGCCCTGACTGGCGGTATTTTCGCCCAGGACCGCCAGGCCATTGTGAACATGGAGCGGGCCCTGCGCCACGCGGCGGGCAACTTCTATATTAATGACAAGTGTACCGGTGCAGTTGTGGGACAGCAGCCTTTCGGCGGCGCCCGGGCTTCCGGCACCAATGACAAGGCCGGCACCTGGCTGAATATGGTTCGCTGGCTCAGTGCCCACACGGTGAAAGAGACATTTAACCCGTCTTCCGCAATTACCTATCCCTATATGGCAGAAAAGTAGGCCACACAAACCGCAACACAGAAAGGAGAACGAAATGGAACCTGTATATGTTGGCTGGCTGTCCATTATTCCCCCGATTCTCGCCATTACCCTCGCATTGATTACGAAGGAAGTTATTATCTCCCTTGTTCTGGGCATCCTGTCTGGTACGCTGATTTACACGGCAGCTATGGGTGGCAATCTGGTTATGGATACCATGCAGCACGCCTTTACCATGATGACCAATCAGGTAGACATCGGACTGATTCTGGTTATGGGGATGTTGGGTGCCATTGTGGAGGTCATCACTCTCTCCGGTGGCCAGCACGCTGTAGCGGACTGGGCCAAAAAGAGATTCAACAGCAAGACCTCCTCCCAACTGGCCACTGTGCTGGTGGGCAGCTGCCTGTTCCTCAGCGACGTATTCCATAACTTGTCCACTGGCGCCATCATGAAAACCATCAATGACAGCAATCGGATCTCTCGGGCAAAATTTTCCTATATTTTGGACGCCACCGCCGCTCCCATCTGCTGTCTGGTTCCCATGGGCATCTGGGTGGCTGGTATCTGTGCGGTATTTCCGGAGAACAGCACATTTTCCAGCAGCATGGAGATTTTCTTCGCCAATATGCCTTACAACGTCTATTGCATTATCAGTATTATCATGGTAATTTATTTCTGCTTCCCCAACCGCGACTTCGGCCCCATGCGCCAGGCGGAACAGTTGGCTGAGCAGACCGGCGATCTGGGTTCCCTGGATGAGGAGATCAAACAGAGCGGCAAGGGAACCGTAGCGGACATGGCTGTCCCCATGGCGGCGCTGGTTCTGGGCTCTATGCTGTTTATGCTGTACACCGGCGGGATGTGGAGCGGCGAGGGCAAGAGCATTGTCCAGGCCTTCTCCGACTGTTCCACTAGTGTTTCCCTCCAGTGCGGCTGTATGGTGGCTCTGGCAGTGGCTTTTGTGATGTATGTTCCCCGAAAGGTTGTGGCCTTTAAGGATTTTATGAGCGGCATTTACAAGGGCATCCAATCCATGGTATCCGGCATGACCATCATTATCCTGGCCTGGACCATCGGAGGTGTGTGCCGCAAGATGCTGCTGACCGGCGACTTTGTGGCCGATATGGTTTCCAGCAGCGGCATGCCTGTGGGTATCCTGCCCGCCATCATTTTTATCGTGGCGGCCGCCCTGTCCTTCGCTACCGGCACCTCCTGGGGCACCTTCGGCATCCTTATGCCCATCGTGTTCAACGTGTGCGAAATCGCCGCCCCCGCCCTGCTCCTGCCGGCCATTGCCTCCGTGCTGGGCGGCAGCGTCTGGGGTGACCACTGCTCCCCCATCTCGGACACCACAGTGCTGGCCTCTACCTGCGCCGGCTGCGACCACATTCAGCACGTAGTCACCCAGGCGCCCTACTGTGTGTTAGGTGGTGCCTGCGCAGTGGCGGGATATCTGGCCGCAGGCTTTACCAACGGAAACCTGATGGCAACCTGGGGCGTTTCTCTGGCGACATTAGTTGTTGTTCTGTTTACTCTAAAACATTTCTACAAAAACGAGACGACTGCAAACAACGCTTGAATTAAAAGGAGCTGTAACAATGGAACTGAAAAATTTTGAAGGTATCATGACCGCTCTGGTCACCCCCTTGACCAAAGATAATACTGTAGACGTTCCAAAGCTGGAGAAGCTCATTGATTTCCAGCTGGAGAACGGCGTAAAAGGGTTGCTGATTCTGGGCGGCACCGGGGAATATACCGCCCTGACTATGGAGGTCCGGGAACAGGCCGTGCGGGAGACCGTCCGCTACACCAACGGCCGGGTTCCTGTCGTCGCCGGTGTGCTGGAGCCGGGCATTGGCGAGTGCATCAAGTTCAGCAAAACATGTAAGGCCGCCGGAGCGGACGCTCTGCTGGTACTGGCGCCCTTCTATGTGCATCCAACTCAGGAGGGAATTGTGGACTTCTTCCGGGCAGTGGACAGGGCGGTAGACATGCCCCTGCTGGTCTATAACATCCCCTACCGCACGTATGTGAACGTCCTGCCGGAGACCGTGGAGAAGATGGTGGCGGAAATACCGAATATTGTCGGCATGAAGGAGTGTTCGCCCAGCTTTGGCCAGGCAGTGGAACTGCTCCATCGAGTGGGAGACCGCATCTGTGTGCTCAGCGGCGAGGAGTTCCTCATGAGCGGCGAAATTCTTATGGGCGCCAAGGGCGCAATCATGGCTTCTGCCAACCTGATTCCGGACGTCTGGGTACATCTGTATGAGCTGGCAGCAGCCCGCAACACTCAGGAACTGTCCGCTCTGCTGAAAAAATACTATCCGCTGATCAAGCTTCTGTTTCGGGAGATTAACCCTGGCCCCCTGAAGTATGCCATGAGCCAGATCGGCTTGGACATGGGGCAACTGAGCATCCCTCTGCGGGAACCTTCTGACGAGCTGAAGATGGAGCTGGACGCGGAGATGAAGAAATTGGGCCTGCTGAAATAAAGGAGACGGACTATGGACCTGAAAATTTCCAATAAGATGCAGGTTGTCCGGGGCTCTGTCATCCGGCAGATGGCAGAGGCGGCAGCCAGCCGGAAGAACACGATTTCCTTTGCCAACGGAAATCCTTCCTCCGACACCTTTCCCGTAGAAGACTTTGCCCGCTTTGCCGCCGATTCGTTTCGGGATGATCCGAATTCAGTACTGCAATACGGACTATCTCAGGGGTATCCCCCCTTGATCGAGGCGGTAAAGGCACGTCTGACACAAAAGTGGGGGATTTCTTTTGAGCAAAACGATCTGCTCATTGTCTCCGGGGGTCAGCAGGCCTGTGATTTTGCGTCAAAGGTGCTGCTGAACGAGGGCGATGTGGTAATTGTGGAGGAACCCTCTTTTGCCAGCTGCTACAACACCTTCCGCTCCTATGGCGCAAAGCTGGTGGGGGTCCCCATGCAGCCAGACGGCATGGACCTGGAGAAGCTGGAACAGGCCCTAAAAGATTATCCTCA
This sequence comes from uncultured Oscillospiraceae bacterium, assembly GCA_910585815.1. GTDB lineage: Bacteria > Bacillota > Clostridia > Oscillospirales > Oscillospiraceae > Lawsonibacter. Next base: position 30,086 of record CAJUFJ010000025.1, read on the forward strand.
GACACGGATGCTCTATATCATTCCAAGCTTCCAGAATCCAACCGGCTTTACCACATCGATGGAAAAGCGCAAGAAGATCTACGCGCTGGCCCAGGCATATCAGGTGGCAATCTTTGAGGACGACCCCTACTGTGAGCTCCGCTTTGCGGGGGAGGATATCCGCCCTATCAAGTCGCTTGATACCGATGGGCGGGTGCTCTACGCCGGCAGCTTTTCCAAGGTGATGGCTCCTGCGTTTCGTCTAGGCTTCCTGGTGTTTGACAAAGCTCTGACCACTCGCATGATTGTATCCAAGCAGTGTACAGACGTACACAGTTCACTGCTGTTTCAACATATTGCCCACCGCTGTATGACTCAGTGCGACTATCAGGCACATCTGGCTCTTTGCCAGGACGTATACCGGCGTAAAAGCAACCTGATGTTATCCGAACTGAAAAAGACACTGCATCCTTCCATCCGGTGCAGTCAGCCCGAAGGAGGCCTGTTTCTGATGCTGTTTCTGCCGGAGGGCATGGATTCCATGCCCCTGGTGTGGGAGGCTCTGGAACATGGTGTGGTGTGCGTTCCAGGCTCTGGCTTTATGATTGATCAGGACGCACCCAACAACGGCATCCGCCTGTGCTACTCCACTGCTTCAGAAGATGAAATTGTGCGAGGCGCATATATCTTGGGTAATCTGTCCCAGAAATGGATGGAAAAAGCCGGTTTTTAACAGAAACAAACGCCGCATGGAGAAATCTCCATGCGGCGTTTGCTGGTTTTCGGGAAAATCAGGATAAAATATGCAAACAATCAAGTGTCCTATATATGCCGCTGCAAAGGAACAAACATTTTCGGCGGGCCTCCGCAGTTAAATATGTGCCCCGGCGTTATAGCCCTCCCTGCGGGCGTTAAAAATCTTCCGCACCTGGAAGCAGTCGCCAATCTTCCAGAAATCGAAGGCCAATTCGCGGAATTGCTCCGCCTCGCTGTCCAGGGCCTCCGCTCCTGTGGCGGCGACAGCGGTATCGGCTGGGAGCAGCTCCGTTCCACCCTCCGGCAGCTGGATGCAAACCCCATCCTTCTCCACAGACAAGCTGGCGGTTCCGCTTCGGACGGTTACCCCGGCCTTCTCCAGCTCCATCAGCAGCCCCTCCCGATAGAGGAACGAGGCGTCCCGGCACACCTCCGGCTTTCGGTCCACAACGGTGACCTGTCTCCCCAGCCAGCTGAGCTGGAGCGCCAGCTCGCAGCCCACCAGGCCGCCCCCCACAATTACAACGCGCTGCCCCACCTGTTCCGGCCTCTGCAGTGCCTCCAGCGCAGGAATCAACCGCTCTCCTCCGGGCAGATCCAAGGGCTTGGGGCGGGAGCCCAGCGCCGCCACAATTACATCGGGCTGAAGCTCCCGGGCCAGCTCAGGGGTGGCACAGGTATTCATGCAAAGCTCTGCGCCGCTGCGCTTCAGACGGCAGATCATCACATCCATCAGCTGGTCCACCTTCTTCTTGAAGGGAACGTACCGGGCGTAGCGCAGAGCGCCTCCCAGCTCCGCCTCCTTCTCGCACAGGACTACCTTGTGTCCCCGCTCCGCCAGAACAGCGGCAGCCTCCATGCCGGCGGGGCCCCCGCCAATCACCAGAACACGTTTGGGCTCCCGGGCGGCCGCGACGCGGCTGGCCGGGACTTCCTTATAGGCGGTGGGGTTGGAGGGACAGCGTCGGATGCGGGAGGGGTATTTTACATAAGGCACAAAGGACTCGCTGATACAGGCCATGCAGCGCAGGCAGGGATATATCTCATTCTCCCGCCCGGCCTTCAGCTTGTTGGGCAGCTCCGGGTCAGCCAGCAGGGGACGGCCCAGCGCAACCATATCCGCCTTTCCCTCGGCCAGAATACGCTCCATCAGCTCCGGACTGCCCAGTGCGCCCACGGTCACTACCGGGGTATGCTTCACGGCCTTCTTCACCGCCTCGGCCAGATAAACGTTGCAGCCCTCGGGCAGGAAGCCGTTGGGGATCATATGCTGGTTGGTAGAGGGCACATGGAAGGTGCCGGAGGTGACATGAATCAGGTCCACCCTGCCATCCAGCAGCTTTGCAAATTCCACCTGATCTTCAAGGGTAAGCCCTCCTGAAACAATTTCCGTCCCGCTCATCCGAATTTCGATGGGGAAATCGGGGCCGCATTTTTGACGGATATTGTCAATTACTTCCAGCGTGATCCGGGCCCGGTTTTCCAGACAGCCGCCGTACTCGTCTGTCCGGCGGTTGTTCAGCGGAGAGAGAAACTGGTGGAGCAGCCAGCCGTGCCCGGCGTGGACCATCACCATGTCCACGCCGCCCAGCTTGGCCATTTCCGCCGCGTTGCCGAAGCACTCCACAATATAGCGGATGGTCTCATGGTCCAGAGCCTCGTAGTCCTTGCCCAGGTGGCCCGGGCCGGCGCTGGGACCCCAGATAGGCCCGTCATAGTACTCTGGATTGGACCGGGTACCCGGGTGAATCAGCTCCACCGCCGAAAAGGCGTTGTGCTTTTTTATGGCGTCGGCGGCGGCGTGGAGATAGGGCAGCACCTCTGGGTCGTCCAAAGGGATGCACAGCTTATGGGATATCCCGGTTTTCAGGTCGATGCGGCACTCTCCCATGTTGACAATGGCCGCGCCGCCCCTGGCCTTCCCCTCGAAGATGGCAATGTTTTCCGGGGTCAGATAGCCTTCCTGCGTCAGATTGGAAATATTGACGGGTGCGGCCTCAATGCGGTTTTTCAGCGTGTAGGGGCCCACCTTGATGGGACTGAACAGCAGCGGATATTTTTTCATGAAAGACCTCCTGTCACAATCAAGCGATAAGGGGACGGGCCGGCCACTGGCCGGCCCGCACGAAAGAGGGAACAGGGAATTCAGGAATTTGCCGTCTTCTTCTGTGTGGCAAAGCTAACCACCACATAGGCAAGGATGGCGGGAATCAGAGAGGTGAAGCCGATGTATGGGATATTTACCCCGAATTTAGTCAGCAGAATCATCGCCATGCCGCAGAAGGCGCTGGCAATGGCCCCCTCCTTGGTGCCCTTCTTCCAGAGAACGCCGCCTACCACCATGACCAGACCGCCTGCATTCATCAGCGCATAGGTCTGAGACAGCAGGGACAGGATGCTGGAGGAGGTCAGGGCCAGGGTCAGGGCGATAATGCCGGAGCCCATGGTGACCATAGCGGACAGCCGGCCCAGAGTTTTCTGGCTGGCATTGGGGTTGAAGGTCTTGTAGTAGATATCGTTGACGGTGTTGGCGGTCACGTTCAGCAGGCCGATATCCATTGTGGACATAACAGCAGACAGGACAGCGGCCACCATCAGGCCGGCCAGGACAGGGTGCATTTTCAGAACGACCTCAAACAGGATAGAGGCGGTGGGAGCGTCGGGGAACACAGCCTTACCATACATGCCAATGATGACAGGCATGACCACAAAGGGAATCAGGGCAAAGGCGGCGATGACAGGGGCCAGGAAGGCCACCTTCTCATCCTTACAGGAGGCGGTGCGCTGGAAGGCCGCGCCGGAAATCAGGCCGTTCAGTGCGCCGGGCACCAGCATCATCACCAGCTGCTCTGCGCTGAAGGGGACAAACTCAAAGGACGCCTGGGGCAGCGCGGCAGACATGGTATCAAACCCGCCGTTCATGGCAATGAACACGATACAGGCAATTGTGCTGAAGAAAATCACCACGGTCTGAACCGAGTCCGTCATCATAACGCCCCACATGCCCGAAATGGAGCAGTAGATGAACACCACAATGGCCAGCACCACCGCGCCCAGCGTTGGATTCAGGCCCAGGGCGGAAAACAGCGCCGCGCCGGCCATAATCTGGGCAGCCATAATGCCCAACGTGGCGCAGATGTTCAGCACAGCCATCAGGACTGAAGCAAATTTGCTCTGGTAGCGGTCCCGAATCAGATCGGGGATGGTGAGGTAGCCGTTGCGGTACAGCAGCCGGGACATGACGGTGGCAAACAGGATATAGGACAGGCACGCGCCCAGCCCGAACCAGATGCCTCCGATGCCGTAGTCCGCGCCGTACTGGGCGCCGCCCACCACGATGCCGTTGCCCACATGGGCGCCGATGTAGGTGCAGACCATCACAAACATGCCGCCGGAACGGCCAGCAGTGAGGAACTCGGTCATGGACTCGCTGCTCTTTTTGCCCATGAAGCCGATGGCCAGCATACCAACGATGTAGATGACCAAAACTGCAATAATAATCGCCATAATGTACCTCCTAATTTTTTATATATAAATCAGTCCCCGTCTCCCCCTCCGGGACGGCAGCCTGACTTATATCCGCCGGACTTTTCAGTCCTGCACAGCGGACCGCTCATCACACACCCAAGTCTGCTTGGTGTAGTAGCGCAGCCGCTCCTCGTCCACCTCCACGCCGAAGCCGGGGCCGTCCGGAACGATAAAGCTCCCGTTGACAATCCGGCCGGCGCTGTCGGCAATGTCCTCAATTTCATACACGCCGCTGGCCTCGCAGGCAAAGGGCAGGTCCTTCAGGGTGGCGGCGAACTGCATTGAGGCAAATGTGCTGACGCTCAGCTCCACCGACGACATCACCACGCAGGGAATGTTGTGCAGTTCGGCTAGGTCCCGGGTAATGCGGGCCTTGGTCAGTCCGCCGGGGCGGTCGGTTTTCAAGCTGAACAAGCTGACCGCTCTGTGGTCGACCAGGGCCTTTACATCCTGAATGCTGGACATGGACTCGTGGGGCATGACAGGAATCCAGGTGGCGGCATTGACCCGGGCCAGTCCGTCCAGATCGTCCCAGGCGACGGGCTGCTCGTAGATCTCCACGTCGTTTTCCTCCAGCACTGGAATCATCTTCAGCGCCTCTTTCACGCTGTAGGCCTGATTGGGGTCCACCCGGATCTTGATATCGTCTCCCACCGCCTTGCGAATCTCCCGGACCAGTCGGCAGTCCTTTTTCAGGTCCCCCAGGCCCAGTTTGATCCGGATGGTACGAAACCCTCTGTCCACCCATTCCAGGCTGGCCTGCTTCATGTTGTCCAGCGTGTCAATGGTGACAATGGCCTGGAGGGGAATCTCCCGGCGAACCAGGCCGCCCAAAAAGTTATAGGCGGGCATCCCGGTCTTCTTGCCCATAATATCATACAGGGCCATGTCGATGGCCCCTTTGGCCTGGGCCGCATAGGGAGTCGCCCGGTCCATAGCCCTCCAGATTGCCTCCAGCTGGAACGGGTCCATGCCGATGACCGCCGGGGCGAGGTAGTCGGTGAGCACATCCACAATGGGCTTTTGTCCCAGCTGAGACAGCCGGGCAAAGGGGGCGGACTCCCCGTGGCCCACAATGCCCTCGTCCGTGTGGACCTTGACCACCACGAACCGGCAGCAGCGCCACTTGCCCAGGGCAATCTCTCCCACATTTTCCTGATGGCCCTTAAAGGGGACATCCGTGGCCATAATCTCTACCTTTGTGATCTTCATACCGGCCTCCTCGCTGTATGTTTCAAATGTGATTGGCAATCTCAAAGGCGTCCCAGATGGCATACATAATGTTGGACACCTTTCGGGCGTCGCCCAGCAGATAGAGCTCAGGCACCCGCCCCTCCAGGGCACGGTAGAGACTGTCCTCCTCCCGAAAGCCCACCGCCAGGATTATCGTGTCACAGGGCAGCTCCCGGGGGCCGTCGGCGGCCTCCACCCGGAGGGAACCGCCGGTCCAGGATTTCACCGAAGCACCGGTGAGAACCTGTATTCCGTGGAAGGGAATCAGCCGGTCCAACATTTCGCTGTTGGCATGACACAGGGGGCGGTTTACCGCCATCAGCCGGTCCAGCGCCTCCACAATGGTGACCGTTTTCCCGCTCTGTGCCAGCCACAGGGCGGTCTCACAGCCCACCAGTCCGCCGCCTACCACCACGGCCCGGTTTCCACAGGGGGCCTGCCCTGTCAGAATATGGGCGGCGGTACAGACCGGGGCCCCCTCCCCCAGGGAAAAGGTCTTGGCTGTGGAGCCGGTGGCAATTACAACCGCATCAAAGCCAGAGGCGGCCAGTTCCGTGTCCACAGTGGTGTTGAGATGGATGGGGACCTCCAACCGCCTCAGCTCATTCTCATACCAGCGGGCCAGCGCCAGCTCGTCCTCCTTAAAGGGGGGCGCCCCGGCAGCCAGCAGGTTACCTCCCAGGCAGCCGGTTCGTTCAAAGAGCTCCGGCCGGTGGCCCCGCTCGGCCAGCACCCGGGCAGCCTCCATACCGGCGGGCCCGCCCCCCGCCACCAGCACCCGCTTGGGACGAAGCACCGGATTGTAAGCGGTCACCCGCTCTCGCCCGGTCTGCGGGTTGACGGCGCAGTTGATCATGGAGTACTCCTGGATTCGCCCCATGCAGCCCTCCTGACAGGAGATACAGGGACGAATACAGGCGGTCCGGCCGTTCCGCAGCTTGTTGACGTATTCCGGATCGGCCAGCAGGGGCCGTCCCAGGCTGATGATGTCGCATACGCCGTCAGACAAGGCGGACAGCGCCCGCTCCGGGTCGTCCATACGGCCGGCGCAGAGGACAGGAACCTCCACCGCCTCCCTGACCAGCTTTGCGTAGGGCATATACAGCCCCTTTGCCTGATACATGGGAGGGTGGCTCCACCACCAAGCATCATAGGAGCCCACGTCCACATCCAACGCGTCATATCCGTAGGAGGCCAGCAGTTTGGCGGCGGCCACGCCCTCCTCCAGGTCCCGGCCCTTCTCCTCGAACTCCTCGCCGGGCAGCGCGCCCTCCCGCAGGGCCTTGATAAAGCTCTTGGGGCTGTACCGCAGGACCACCGGGAAATCCTGTCCGCAGCGGGCCTTGATCTCCTCCACAATCTCCCGGGCGAAGCGCAGCCGGTTTTCCAGGCTGCCGCCGTACTCGTCCGTGCGGTGGTTAAACAGGGAGATGGCGAACTGGTCGATCAGGTACCCCTCATGGACCGCGTGAATTTGCACGCCGTCAAATCCCGCCCGCTTGGCGTTCCACGCACCCTCGCCAAACCGCCGGACCAAGGTGTGGATTTCCTCCGTGGTCAGCTCCCGGCAGGTTTTATCCAGCCAGCGGTGCGGGATGGGCGAGGGCGCCACCGGAGGAAACTCCCCCAAATTGGTGGGGATGGTCACCCGGCCAAAGCCGCCGGACATCTGCAAAAAAATCTTTGTGTTATAGGCGTGAATCCGCTCCGTCATCTCCCGGGAGGTGCGCACAAACTGGACCGGGTTGTAAGTGGAGTTGGGGCAGTTGGGCATCCCATGTTCTTCAATCTCGTTGTCCACAAAGGTGACCCCGGTGAAAATCAGCCCCACACCGCCCCTGGCCCGGGCTGTGTAGTAGTCGATCCCCCGCTGGTTAAAGCCTCCCTGTGCGTCTCCCAGGCCAAGAGGGCCCATAGGCGCCATGGCAAAGCGGTTTTTGAGTGTAAGCGCTCCAATTTTGACTTGGGAGAAAAGCGGATCATACTGTGTCATTGATTTTTCTCCTTTAACGTGATAAATTGATTATAGTATGTAAATATTTACATGTCAATCACTATCTGCACTAAAATTACACAGTATATCTTGGCTGTTTTGACCAATGTTTTGGATAAACTCACAAATACACTTTTATTTTTTATGGAAATTGCCCAGGGGAAAGATTTGGACACTTGTGTTATAGTTATACTGGAGGATGATAAACCATGCGGACATTAAAATACGCGATTCTTGGACTATTGATGCAGACCCCTGTCACTGGCTATGATATTGCAAAGGCGTTTGGTCCTGGGCTGGGTTCGTTCTGGAGCGCCAAGCACAGCCAGATTTATCCTGAGCTGAAACGGCTGACGGTAGAGGGACTGATACAATACAGTGTTGTGATGCAGGGAGAGCGGATGGAGAAAAAACTCTACGAAATCACGGACGCGGGGCAGGAGGATTTTATGCAGTGGCTCCTGCAGGACGCCCCTCTGGAGCCCACGCCAAAGGATGTATTTCGGCTGCGCACCTACTATTCCCAGTGGCTGGGAGAGGAGGATTACCTCCAGCTTGTCCAAAGCCAGATTGAAAAGCGGACACAAAAATACGACTATTTAAAGGACCGCTTAAACCAGTTTTACAGGGACATCGACCCCGCTGCCCTGACCGGCGCCGCACGGGGGGATTATCTGGTACTGTCCGGCGCCGTGATGCGGGAGCAGAATTATCTGGACTGGCTCTATCATTGCCGCGATCTGGTCTCTTGCTGGGCACAAAAGAATCCTTCCCGCCGGGAAGGGAATAATCTCTGATTCATCATCTGGAAGCCAAAGATGCAGCCTCTTTCGTTTCTCCATAATAATTCCCCCTATGCAGGCTTTATTTGCCGGCTTAGGGGGTTTTTCTCTGTTGTCTCTTTTCACTGGGGGATGTGGGGGAAGACTTACACCGCGCCGAAGCGTTCACTGGGCCACAGGGCCAGCACTGCCCGGCCCAGGATATAGTCGGTGTCGATGGGGCCCAACTGGATATCCCGGCTGTCGGTGGAGTGGTTGCGGTTGTCCCCCATGACGAAGATGGAGCCCTCGGGCACCTCCCAGTGGGTCTGCTGCATGGTGGGGCCGGGGAGGTACATCTCCTCGGGCAGATAGGGCTCGTCCAGGGGCTGGCCGTCCACATAGACCAGGCCGGCCACATAGTCGATATCCACCGTCTGGCCGCCAGTGGCGATGACCCGCTTGACAATGGCCCGGGGCTCGGTCCAGCCGGTCAGCAGAACGGGGGTCTTGTTCAGCACCACGATATCCCCCTGCTTCGGGATGTAGCCCAGGGACCAGATGAGCATAATCTCCCCGTCCTGGAGGGTGTTGTTCATGGAGTCGCCGTCCACCCGGGTGAGCCGGGCCACGCAGTTAAACAGCACCACCGCCGCCACCACGCAGCCCAGGAACATCTGGAGCCAGTCATACAGGTCGGCCCCCGGACGGCGGGGGGCCTGCTCCTCCTCGGTCTCCTCCCCCGGCTCCTGGGGCAGGCTGTTGTATTCGTCCATTGGGGCACCTCGCTTCCTTGTGTGTGGTATTATAACCGGTTTGAAGGGAAAATGCAACCGTTTCTGGCGGGCAGTGTCCGCCCCTACAGCTCGATCCGGGTCACGCCCGGGGCGCCGCGCAGGGCCTCGCCCTCCCGCTTCTGGCAGGTGAACAGAAGCAGCTGCTGCTCGCCGGACAGCTCCCACAGCAGCTCCAGGGCGTGGGCCAGGCGGCCGTCGTCAAAGGAGACCAGGGCGTCGTCCAGCAGGATGGGGGGACGCTCCGGCAGGCACAGCCGGCACACCGCCAGCCGCAGGGCCAGATAGAGCTGGTCCGCTGTCCCCCGGGACAGGTACAGGGCGGAGCGGGGCAGTACCCCGTCCCCCTCCCGGACAAAGCCCTCCAGCTCCCGGGTGAGGGAGACGGCCGGGTATTTATCGCCGGTGAGCCGGGCCATATACTGGCCGGTGAGCCGGTTCAGCTCCGGAGAAAACCGCTCCTGAAGGCGGGTGTTGGCCTGGGTGAGGGTCTCCATGGCCAGGGAGATCGCCTCCAGCTCCAGCCTGCGCCGGGCCAGCCGGTCCTCCAGCTGTTCCTTTTGGGCGGACAGGACGGCGGGGTCCCCCATGGCGCTGAGGGTGCCCCGGGCCTGATTCAGCTGGGCATTTACCTGCTCCAGCCGCTGGGCGGCCTGACCCAGGGCCCGGTCGGTCTCCTGGGGGCCCAGGTCGGGGATGGGCAGCTCGGGGACGGGGCCATCGGAATGCCCGGCCCCCTGGGCGGCCAGGTCTTCCAGCCGGCGGCGGCAGGCGGCGGCCCGCTCCCGGGCCAGGGCCAGGTCGTGGTCCATGCCCAGGGCCCGGCTGAGGGCCGCTGAACAGCCGAACAGGTCGGTTGCCTCCGGGGCGAAGCCGTGGACAAAGTCCAGCAGCGCCGATTTCGTGGCGTCCCGCTTTTCCTGCCGCTCGGTGACGGCGTTTTGAATGACCTCCGCCTCGTGGGCAGCCTTGTCCGCCGCCTGGCACCGCTCCCGATAGCTCTGTGCCAGGGCGGTGAGCTCCTCCGGGGTCTGGACGCCGTATTGAGCCAGAATGCGGCGGGCTTGCCGTTTCCTATAGAAATACAGAAGGCCAGCTCCTAAAGTCACGACGGCGACCCCCGCCAGCATACCTAAAATAGGGCCGAGGGGAGCGGTTTCATTTTTCATCAATTGCCGCGCAATTACCCCAATTCCGCCGCCAAAGCCCAAAAGCAGAAAAATCCAGATACCCCGTTTGACCTTGCCTGCTGTTCGGACAGCGGCTTGACAGGCGGCGGAATCCACTTCGGCCTTGGCCACCGCCTCGTCGCCGGTCATATCGAGGAAGTGCTCGTCTTTTGTCGCCTCCCTGGCCGTGGCGGCGGCCTCCTCCGCCTCCTTCAGGGCGGGCTCCCCCTGCTTAATCTCCTCCTCCAGGGCCTTGATGTATTGCAGCTCCCCCTGGGCGTTTTTCAGCTCCTCCCGGTCGGGGATGGGCCGGGTGGACAGCTCGGTCTCCAGGCCCTCCAGCTGCTTCCGGGCGGCCTGCTCGGCCTCCTCCGCCTGGGCGTAGCGGTCAGACAGCTTCCGCTGGGCCAAAAGACGGTGGATCTCCGCCTGCCGGGCCAGACCGTCCCGGGTGCGGGCCAGGGCGGCCTGCTCCCCCTCCAAGCGGGCAGTGAGGGCGGCGGAGGCCTCCAGCGCCTCCAGATTTTCCCGCACCTGGGCCAGCTGGGCCTCCAGCTTGGGGATATCCCCCACGCTTTTGTTAACCTGCCGCCGGTTTTTCCAGCCCTTCAGCCGCTCCATGGCCTGGGAGAAGGACACGTCCTCCTCCCCCGACGTGACCAGGGCAGCGATGCGCCGCTCCAGCTCGGGGGCGGTGGTGAGGGACAGGCCGCCGTCCCCCAGGAAGGCGGAGCGGGTGAACACCTCCGCCCCCACCCCGGTGAGCAGCTCGCCGCAGTTGGAGGCGGTGAGGCCGGGCACCGGCTCCTGGGTGCCAGTGTAGACGGCGGAGAAGGCGCCGAAGGGGGTGTTACGCCTGGGGCCCCGGCGGATGGTGATGTCCCGCCCCTCCAGCTCCAGCTGGATTTCCCCCTCCATGGGGGCGCCGGACCAGGGCTGATAGCGGTTCTTGTCGGCCAGATAGCCCTTCTTGTTCTGGTCGCGGGTGCTGATGCCGTAGAGCATGGCCCGCCAGAAGGCGGCCCAGGTGGACTTGCCCCCCTCGTTGGGGCCGTGGATGAGGGTGAGGCCGGGGCCAGGCTCCAGCCGAGCCCGCTCCAGCCGGCCGAAGGTGGCAGTCATGGATTTGATTTTCACGGCTCCTCGCCCCCCTCCAGAGCGGCCAGCCCATACCGGGCGGCCAGCTGACATACCGGATCGTCCGGCGCGGCCTGGCACTTGTCCCACATGGCCTGGAGGAACAGGCCGGTGAGGGCGTCCTCCTCCCGCCGGGCCCACAGGTCCTGGGGCATGCGGGTGCGGTCGATGATGGTGAGGCCGTAAAACTCGGGGGCCAGCATCAGTTCCAGATTGGCCAGGTCGGGGGCCTGCCCCTCGCCGGTGAGAATCAGGCGGCCCACCAGGTCCCGAGTCCGGCCGGGCAGGACCTCCAGAATGTTGGACAGCGCCCCCTCCGGCCCGGTGATATCCACCGTGAAAATTTCATAGCGGACCTTGGCCAGGGGGACGAACTGGGCGGTTACACGGCCGGGCTCCGCCTCCAGGTAGAGGACCCCCTTCTCCCCGGTCTCGTCAAAGCCCCGGCCCTCGGGGCAGCCGGGGTAGGCCCAGAAGGTCTTCCCCTCCCGCTGCAGCCCGCTGGTCTGGTGGACGTGGCCCAGGGCCAGATAGTCCAGGCCGCTGGCGGCGATATCCCCGGGGGTGATGGGGCCGTAGTCGCCCTCCGCACCCCCCACGTTCCCGTGGAGGACGGCGAGGTGGAGTCTGCCGTCGTCGGGGACCGCGATGCCCTCCAGAGGACAGGCGGCCTGGTGGGGGTCGGAGAAGGCCCGGCCCCACAGGGTGCAGCCGGGCAGCTCCACCTGCTCCAGCTCGTCGAAGATATGTACGTTTTCCGGCCAGTCCAGGACGGTCCACACCGACCGGGGGCCGTAGAAATCGTGGTTGCCCGGGGCGATGAACACCGGGCAGGGGATGGAGGCCAGCGCCGTGGACAGGGCCTGGGCCGTCTCGCGGAAGACCCGCTCCGAATCCAGTAGGTCGCCGGCCAGCAGCACCAGGTCGGCCTGCTTCTCCCGGGCCAGGGCGGCCAGCCGGTCCAGCAGCTCCCGCTGCTCCCCCCGCCGCTGGGCCGCCCGCTCCGGCGTCAGGCCGGAAAAGGGGCTGTCCAGGTGGAAATCAGCCCCGTGGATAATTTTTATCATGGTTGTACCTCTTTAAGCGGTTTGCAGGGGCGGCCTGTGGCCGCCCGCCTTTATGGATTACGGGCGGCCACGGGCCACCCCTACACAGACGTCCGCGTTATTCAATAATATCCGTCCGGACCACATTGACGCATTTTTTCGTCTCGGTGTCGATGGTAAACAGGCAGGCGTTCAGCTTGCAGTTCCCCTCGGCCTCCTCATACCGCCGGGGCAGGCCGCCCAGGAACAGGTTCAGGGAGTTCTCCGGCTTGATGCCCAGCACCGAGTTGACCGGCCCGGTCATCCCCAGGTCGGTGACGAAGCCGGTGCCCTGGGGGAGCACCCGGCAGTCCGCCGTGGGCACGTGGGTGTGGGTGCCCCACACCGCTGCCGCCCGGCCGTCCAGATGCCAGCCCATGGCCCCCTTCTCGCTGGTGGCCTCGGCGTGGAAGTCCACCAGCAGCAGGTCGAAGCCCCCCCGGTTCCAGAAGTAGTTGGCCGCCTTAAAGGGGCTGTCCAGGTTGGAGTTCAGGTCCACCCGGCCCATGATGTTCAGCACGCCCAGGGCCAGGCCCTGGCACCGGTAGACCCCAAACCCCCGGCCGGGCACCCGGCCGGCGTAGTTGGCGGGGCGGAGGATGCGGTCCTCCTTGTCCAGAAAGGCGCCGATCTGGATGCGGTTCCAGGTGTGGTTGCCCAGGGTAATCACGTCGGCCCCGGCCTCCAGAACACGCCGGGCCTGGGCGGGGGTGATGCCCACTCCGGAGGCGTTTTCCCCGTTGACCACGCAGAAATGGGCTCCGGTCTCCTCCCGCAGGCCGGGCAGGCGGCGGGACAGAATGTCCTGCCCTCCTTCGCCCACCACGTCGCCTACCGCTAATACGTTTAACAGCATAGAAAGTCCTCCTTGCCGGCAGCAGTTTTCCTGCCTATTATAAAGTATCCCCCGGAATTTCGCAACAGTTGTTTGGGGAGGCAGCCTAGGCTGTCTCCCGTGTTTTTTTCCAAAGCTCCACAAGCCGGTGGAGGGCGACGGCCAGGGCGATGTTGGCGGCGTAGGACAGCAGGAAATACAGCCGGTTGCTGGGCCCAAAGGAGACAAACCGGCGCAGCAGTGTCACCTCGGAGAACAGGCTGACGTTCAGCAGGTAAATCTCCAGGCTGTGCCGCCCCAGCAGGCGGAAAAACCGCTGAGCCCACCCCAGGGGCAGGCGCTCAAAGCACCAGCATATGGCAAAGCACATGGGCACGGTGGTAAACAGGAACAGGTAACACAGCGGGCGGTAATCGGCGTTGGGGCCCTTGCCCATGGTCAGCAGGTAGAGCACCCCCAGCCCCAGCCAGACGCACCAGAACAGGATGTCTCTGGTCCCCAGCCGCCGGTCCTCCAGCACATAGAAGCCCAGCAGCAGGCCCAGGCAGAAGATGGGCAGGCGGAAGACCAGGTCCATGGAGTACCAGTAGCCGTCCACCATCAGCACCCGGCCGATGACCAGCCCCAGCAGAACGCCGGCGGCGGTGAGGCATTCCCGGCGGCGGCTGGCCCGCAGGCGGCGGAAGCAGAAGGGGGTGATGGCGTAGAGGCTCATGGACCCCGCCACATACCAGTTGAAGGCCCCCGCCGGGCGGACCCAGTAGTACAGCAGAGAGGCGTTCCAGAGCAGGGCGCTGAGGGGCGCGCCCCGGGTGAGGACCTGGAAAAGGGTGTAGGGCACCATCACCAGATAGTAGGCGGGGAGCACCCGCCCCGCCCGCCGGGCCATGAAGGTGGAGTAGCTCTGCTCCCGCCGGGCCAGGGACATCACCAGACCCATGGAGGACAGCAGAAGGAAGATATCCACCCCGCCGAAGCCCGCCGCCCGGAACAGCTCCAGGACGGACAGGCCCATGTCTAGGTCGAAGGAGTGGAACAGCATCACCCAGAGGATGGCCACCCCCATCAGTTCGGTGCGGTATTTGCTTAAAATACTGTAGCGCATGGTTTTTCCTCCACTATCAGCCGGGCGCAGGGATATTGTAGGGGCGGCCTGTGGCCGCCCGCTGTATCGCAGCGTTTGGGTCTCTGCGGGCGGCCACAGGCCGCCCCTACATTTTAGTACCCATAGGACATAAAATCAATACTTTTGCCGGAATTGTGCTAGAATTTAAGAAAATAACCGCTGGTGGAAGGGGGGATTTGGGGTGAGCATACTGGAAAACAAGCAAAGATTCTGCAACCGCCTGAAAGCTCTGCGGGAAGGGAAAAAGCTGACGGTGGAGGAATTGGCCCAGTGCAGCGGCGTGGCTCTGACCATTCTGGAGGAGTTGGAGCGGGAGGTACTTCCAGCGGAAATGATGCTTCACGACGCCGTACTCCTGGCAAAAGCGTTTGACTGCAAGATATACGAATTGTTTGAATGAAAGACTATACACGTCTCAAAATTTTGAAAACCTTCCGCATGTAGGGCAAGGGCTCTGCCCTTGCCTTTTCTGCCACGTAACAGAACGCGCTCAAAAGCCTTCCCCCTTAAAGGGGGAAGGTGGCACGGCCGGAGGCCGTGACGGATGAGGGTGCGGTAAGGTTAGCGCCCCTTATCGAAAGGACAGCGTCCCCGCCCCGCCCCCTCATCCGCCCCCTCCAGGGGCACCTTCCCCCCGGAGGGTGGAAGGCTTGCCCTGCGGGGGACGAAGGGAATTTTATCCCCTCACGGGGATAGGCAGGAGTAGAACCCCTGCCCTACATGATGTACCGGCCGATATTTCCATAGGCTTTCCGAATTTATGAGACGAGTATGTGAAAACCCTCCGCCACCCTTGACAAACCGGCCTGTTCTGATATAATACAAACAGAAAGGGCGCTGTCACTGACAGTTGGCCCGGTTCGATTAGCTAAACACAGTTAGCCGCTCGGGGCCATCCGGGCGGCTAACATGCATTGGTAGTACCAAAACAAAAGCGGGACGGCGTGCCGTCCCGCTTTGCTGCTTATTTGATGGGCAGACCGGCCTCTTTCTTGGCCTTGATCTCCCGGAGGGCGTCCTTATAGGACAGGTTAACCCGGCCCTTCTCGTCAATCTCAGTGACCTTGACCCAGATCATATCGCCGATGTTGACCACGTCCTCGACCCGGTCCACCCGGCGCTCGGCCAGCTTGGAGATGTGGACCATGCCGTCCTTGCCCGGGGCCAGCTCCACAAAGGCGCCGAACTGGAGGATGCGCACCACCTTGCCGTAGTACAGCTCGCCCACCTGGGGGACGAACACGATGGTCTCGATCATCTTCTTGGCGGCGTCGCAGGAGGCGGCGTCGGGGGAGGCGATGTGGATGGTGCCGTCGTCCTCAATGTCGATCTGCGCGCCCGACTCGGCGGTGATCTTCTGGATGACAGAACCGCCCTTGCCGATGACCTCCCGAATCTTGTCGGGGTCGATCTTCATGGACAGCATCTTGGGGGCCCACTTGCACACCTCGGGACGGGGGGCGGAGATGCAGGGCAGCATCACCTCGTCCAGGATAGCGAACCGGGCGTCCCGGGTGATGTCCAGGGCCTCCTTGATGATCTCATGGGTCAGGCCGTCGTTCTTCAGGTCCATCTGGATGGCGGTGATGCCCGACTTGGTGCCGGCCACCTTAAAGTCCATTTCGCCGTGGAAGTCCTCCACGCCCTGGATGTCGATAAAGGTGGTGAAGCCGCCGTTGTCGTCCTGAATCAGGCCGCAGGAGATGCCGGCCA
>CAJUFJ010000026.1 GCA_910585815.1 uncultured Oscillospiraceae bacterium
CCTGTTGCTAACTTTTTTGAGCCCTTTTGCACACTTTTCATTTTACCGAAAACACAAGTTGATAGTCTGACATATACAATTCTCCTTGCAGTAACTTGCCTGATAAAATCTATCAGGTCCTGATTATCATTACTTACAGGGGGTGCAGACATAAGCTGCACCCCTGCCATATTTGTCACCTCTTTCTGTTATGTATTAGACGTACTCTGCCCCGGAAGCAAAATGTCTATACCGGCGAAATTAGCCGTTGAACGCCTGCGCTTGACGTTCCGCCCTGTTTTCCTGGTCAACGGAATTTAGGGTAGGCACCAGAAAGCCTTGCAAATCAAGGGTTTCCTGTGTTGTCCCTATTATAACTCACTACCACTCCGTCCGCAGCAGCCCCTTGTAGTAGTCCAGCGTGGAAAACCCCCGTTCCAGCTGGGTGTGGAGGTAGGCCTCCGCCCCGTCGCCCAGCTGCCGGAGGTCCTCCTCCCCCAGCCGGAAGGAGAACAGCCGCCTGGGGTCGCCGTGGACAATGTGCTCCAGCGCCGCCAGCGCCGGCAGCGGCAGAGGCATGGAGATGCCCTCCCCCACCCCGCCCCGGCACCCGGCGCAGTGGAGCACCCCCTCCCGCAGGTGGAACCGGGGCTCCTCCGGCACAGCCGCCCCGCACACGGCGCAGCCGTCGATCAGGGGCTCATACCCCGCCAGAGCCATCGCCTTCCACTCGAAGGCGGCCTTCACCAGCGCAAGGGGTTTTTCCTGCATTTTATCCAGGGCGTGAAGGCTGTTCAGGGTAAGGGACAGCAATTCCGGACTGGACTCCCCCTCCACCGCCAGCAGCTCGGCCGCCTCGGCGAAGTAGCACCCCAGGGCCAGCCGCTCAATGTCGTCCCGTACCCCCTGAAACAGCCGCTCGGCCGCCGCCTCCTTAACGGCCCAGCGCCCCTGATAATCGTAAAGCACCATCTCCGACCAGGCCAGCAGCTGGCACCCGGCGGCGATGGCGCTCCCTTTTTTCCGGCATCCCCGGGCGGAGGCGGTAAGCTTCCCCTGCTCCTGGGTGAGCAGGGTAAGAATCCGGTCCGATTCCTTGTAGTCCACCCCCCGCAGAACCAGTGCCTTGGTGGTAATGTGCATGGGTCCACACTCCTATGTAACGTATCCGGCGGGGCGGGACGGCCCCTGCCCTTCCGGCAAAGACCGCCGCCCCGCTTTTATACCTGCTTCACATTGGGCTGAAAGGCCGTCCGGACCGGCTCCTCCCGGCGGGCTTCCTCCTCCCGCCGCTGACCCACCACGGCCAGCCAGGCCGCCGGCAGTCCGGTCTCACAAAACAGCTTCCAAAGTCCCCGCTCGTCCATGGCGCAGCCCTCCCTTTCTGCGGTTAGGCTTACCGGTTTCAGCGGGGGATATAAGCGGTAAATTTTGTTGTTGCAGTTGTTGCAGCGGCCGCATCAAGCAGGGCAAGGGCAAGCCCCTGGCTCCCCCCTTGTGGGGGAGCTCCCGGCGAAGCCGGGTGAGGGGGGCTCAGGGATGCACCAAAAGCCTTCCCCCTTCCAGGGGGAAGGTGGCACGGCCGAAGGCCGTGACGGATGAGGGTGCGCGGCAGGTTTTTGCCTCTTATCGAAAGAACTGCTTACCCGCCCCGCCCCCTCATCCGCCCCCTTCGGGGGCACCTTCCCCCCGGAGGGTGGAAGGCTTTTCCCTGCGGGGGACGGAGGATGTATGCTGCCGGGAACGCGTGTAGGGCAAGGGCTCTGCCCTTGCCTCCTGACAGAGGCAGAAACTATCCCTGGCAAGGGCAGAGCCCTTGCCCTACATCCGTCCCAGCTCCCTCTCAATCAAGTCGTTCGCCAGCTCAAACGCCCGAATCCGCCGCTCCGCCAAGGTAATCTGAGCCTTGTACCGATCCGGATTTTCCTTCCCCCGCAAGGTTTTCACGGTCTCCCGCAGCTTATGCAGGGTGGAGCCGATCTGCCGCCTGGCCTCCATCAGGTCATCCCTGGAATACTCCATTTTACTCCTTTACATACCCAAAGTTCTGGATAGCCGCCGGGTTATCCCGCCAGTTCTCCTTCACCTTGACCCAGGTCTTCAAAAACACCTTGGTCCCCATAAACTTTTCCATATCCTGCCGGGCCAGGGTAGACGCCTTTTTCAGCATCCCCCCACCCTTGCCGATGATAATGCCCTTGTGGCTGTTTTTCTCGCAGTAGATAGTGGCCTCCACCTCCACCACCTCGTCGTCCCGCTCCGCAAAGCGGGTAATCTCCACCGCGGTGCCGTGGGGAATCTCCTTATCCAGCAGGAGCAGCAGCTTCTCCCGCATAATCTCGGCCATCATCTGCCGCTCGGGCTGGTCGGAGGTCATATCCTCGGGGAACAGCTGGGGTCCCTCGGGCAGGAAGCCCTCCAGCACACCGAGGAGCTCGTCCACCCCCTGGCCGGTCCTGGCGGAGATGGGCACCACCGCATCGAAGTCGTGTTCCTGGCTGTACACCTGGATGACCTCCAGCAGCTTATCCTTCTGCGCCACCGTGTCCGCCTTGTTGATGGCCAGCACAGCGGGACAGCCCAGGGCCTTGATCCGGGCGATCAGCTGCCCCTCCGGCTCCCCCACGTTGGGGATGGGCTCCACCAGCAGCAGAACCGCATCCACGTCGGACACGCTCTCCCGCACCACGTTGACCATATAGTCCCCCAGCCGGGTCCGGGCCCTGTGGAGACCGGGGGTGTCCACAAAGACGAACTGACATTCCCCCCGGTTTTTGATACCGCAGATACGGTTGCGGGTGGTCTGGGGCTTGTTGGTGACAATGGCCACCTTCTCCCCCACAAAGGCGTTGGTCAGGGTGGACTTGCCCACATTGGGCCGCCCGCAGATGGTAATAATACCGGATTTTTTAATCATAGGTAATCCTCACTTTCTTGCCGGGTGTGAGCGCTTCCCCGGACGTTTTCGGTTAATGATATTTCTTGTACAGGTCCTCGTGGAACACATGCTTGCGCACCAGGCGGGTCACGAACATAAGGACGCATGCCATGGCGCAGGTGATGACATAGGGGGTCAGGTCAAACTCAAAGTTCCAGCTTCTCCCCTCCTGCCGGCCCATGTCCTCGTAGTCGTCAAATTCGTCCTCAATGGCGGTCAGTCTGATTTTTTTCATGATGATCTCTCCTTTTTATAATAATCTTATTGGATACGGCAACTGTAGGGGCGGATATCATCCGCCCGTTCTCATAGTACTGCCTGCTTACTCGGGCGGATAATATCCGCCCCTACACAGCGGCTCTATCTTGTCTCGCCGTGATAGTCCAAGTCTTCCCACTTGCTGCGCTCGTCAAAGTACCCGTCTGAGCCCGTCGGGAATTCGGTGCGGAACACCTCGGTCAGTTCGCCGTTGATCCGGTCTCTTACCGTCAAAATCCAAGGGCTGTTATAGTCTGTCCAGCCTGTCGGCTCAATCTCGATTTTCCTCATACAGACCAGTTTCCCATCCACCCACTGATAGACAGCAAGCAGACCATCTCCGGCTCCACTATACCTTATCAGGTTGGAAACTGTCTTATCCTCTGCATTGAAACTAGGCGACGATATATCTTCGTCATGAAATTCCGATGCCTCAGCAAATTCCCCCTGCTTTTCATCCCAAAGCCAATAATACCACGATTGACTGCTATGGGCTCCCATAAACCACAGATATCCAAAGTCCTGATGCCCATCAAAATTGGCGTCCACCACATCGTGGTGCCCAAAGGCCCAGCCTCCCACCTCTATTTCCATTGTCTGAATAGGACTATCCATTTTCTGAGGATTCCAGACAGAAAGGGTGGTAAAGTACCCGCCAAATTCCTCCTCCAGATTCTGTTCTCCCCGCTCCACCGTCACCAGCAGGGTGCCCAGCCGCCCCCCGGTGTCCACCAGGAAAGCGTCGTGGGTGTCGTCGATAATCTGTCCCTCCAAAAGCTCCTGGGCAGTTTTGGGGGCGGGTTCCGGCGGCGGGGCGGATATGGCAGGCGTTTTCTCTTTTGCTTGGCATCCGCACAAGATGGTACACAGCAAAATCCAAGGAACGATTTTCTTGTTCACGGAATTCTCTCTTTCTGTAGGGGCGGATATCATCCGCCCGCAAACCGTACAGCTTCCCCCGTAGGGGCGCACATTGTGCGCCCGCAAATCACGCAGCTTTTCCCGTAGGGGCGGCCTGTGGCCGCCCGTATATCTTGCGGGTTCCCTCTGGCGGGCGGCCACAGGCCGCCCCTACGGCGTTTCCCGGGTCCATACGTAGGGCGGGATGACCCCGGCCCGCCGTACGATACAGGGGCCCTTTCAGGCGGCGCGCCGGGTCGTCGCGCCCTACGGGCCGTCTCTCGTAATGCCCAGCTTCTCCAGAATAGCCTCCTCCCGCTCCCGCATCTGAGCCTTCATGGGCCCCTCGTCCAGGTGGTCATAGCCCAGCAGGTGGAGCACCGAGTGGACAGCCAGGTAGCACACCTCCCGCTCCGGGGAGTGGCCGAACTCCTCCGCCTGGGCCCTGGCCCGCTCCAGTGAGAGCATCATGTCCCCCAGCGGCACCTTGTCCGTATCCGGCTCAGCCCACTCCGCCTGGGGCTTCTCCCCCGGCTCCAGCTCGAACATGGGGAAGGACAGCACATCGGTGGGCCGGTCCACCCCCCGCATCTCCAAATTGGTCTGATGGATGCCCGCGTCGTCGGTGACGCACACCGCCACAATGCAGGGCACGTCCACCTGTTCCTCCTTCAGGGCGGCCAGGACGGAACGTCTGATCTGTTCCTCCACCGCCGCCGGCGTCTCCACCTCCGCGTCGATATATACCTCGTGCTCCATAGGCCGCCCCCCTTCGTTTTCCCTATTATACGAAAAAAAATCCCATTGGTCAAACATATTTTCCCCAAACCGGTGAAAAACTAGCTGCAAACATCACAGACAGGACGTGACCACATGACAACAAAAAAAATCGGGACCCAGACGGCGGCGCTGGCCAACCCGCCTTCTCTGGCCGCCTGGGCCAACGTGGTGGGCAAGAAGGAGGGGGAGGGCCCCCTGGCCGACACCTTTGACTATATCGACGGGGACGACACCTTTGGCGAATCCACCTGGGAAAAGTCGGAGAGCGCCATGCAGAAGCAGGCGCTTACTCTGGCCCTGAACAAGGCGGGGCAGGCGGCCTCCGCCCTGGACTGGCTCTTTTCCGGCGACCTGCTCAACCAGTGTATCGGCTCCTCCTTCGCCGCCAGGGGGCAGGAAGTGCCCTTTTTCGGCCTGTACGGGGCCTGTTCCACCATGGGAGAGGGGCTGGCTCTGGCCTCTATGACCCTGGACGGCGGGTTTGGGGAGTGGGCGGCGGTGACGGCCTCCTCACACTTCTGCTCGGCGGAACGGCAGTACCGCACACCTTTGGAGTACGGCGGGCAGAGGACCCCTACCTCCCAGTGGACCGCTACGGCCGCAGGGGCTGCGGTGCTGGCCCGGGAGGGGCCGGGACCCTATATTACTCACGTTACCGTGGGGAAAATCGTGGATAAAGGGGTTACGGACACCAATAATATGGGGGCGGCGATGGCTCCGGCGGCGTTTGATACCATTATTTCCCATTTTAACGACACCGGACGGTCCCCCGGCAGCTATGACATGATTTTTACCGGCGATCTGGGAACGCTGGGCAGCGAATTGTTGGTGGAATTGTTGCGAAAAAGCGGGATTCAGGTAAAAAATCACGCCGATTGCGGGGCTATGCTGTTTGATATCAAAAATCAGGACGTCCACTGCGGCGGGTCGGGCTGCGGGTGCTGCGCTTCGGTGCTTACCGGCTATATTTTGAACAATTTAAAGGCAAAAACCTGGAAAAATATCCTTTTTTGCCCCACAGGCGCCCTCCACTCCCCTACCTCCGCCTTTCAGGGGGAGTCCATCCCCGGCATCTGTCACGCCATCGCCATCTCTACGCAGAAATAGGCAGGATGTCCACAGTGTGCGGACATCAAATACTCAGGGGAATATTTTATTGAAATAATACACCACTTAAGCACCCAAAACGGGCCGTTTAAGGTCCCAAAACAGGTCCTTTTTGGTCCTTTATGAGTACCGTCCACTTCATGCGGACACTTTTTCGCAGGGGTAACTCCCTTTTTGATTTTTTCGGCAGATTGTACAATTCCCGAAGTGGGAACGACAGAGGAGATCAGTATGGATTATGTAAACGCATTTCTCTGCGGCGGCGCGCTGTGCGTCATCGGGCAGATCCTCATTGACAAGACCACCCTCACCCCCGCCAAAATTCTGGTGAGCTACGTCACCGCCGGGGTGGTCCTCAGCGGCGTGGGGGTGTACCAGTATCTGGTGGACTGGGGGGGCGCAGGGGCCACGGTGCCCCTTACCGGCTTCGGCCACCTGCTGGCCAAGGGGGTAAAAAAGGCGGTGGGCCAGGACGGCCTGATCGGAGCCCTCACCGGCGGCTCCACCGCCGCCGCGGGCGGTATTACCGCCGCCATCTTCTTCGGCTTTCTGGTGGCCCTTATCTGTAAGCCTAAGCCTAAGACGTAGGGGTTTATCCCCTGCGGGGGACGGTAGATTTTTTTGTAGGGGCGGCCTGTGGCCGCCCGCAATATACCGGCACAGCGGAGCCGTGACGGGGGGAGTTTTGAAGCAAAAAGTGATATTGATTCGTTGTTTTACTCCCTCAGTCACCGCCTTCGGCGGCGACAGCTCCCTCAAAGAGGGAGCCTTAGAGAATGGTAGAGACAAGCTGAGGCAGGGGTAGAACCCCTGCCCTACATGATGTGGCCAGGTTGAGCCTTTCAAGTTTTCTGCCACTTGCCGAAACAGCAGCGGACCGGGCCGCCCCCTCATCCGCCCCCTGCGGGGGCACCTTCCCCCCTGAGGGTGGAAGGCTTACCCTGCGGGGGGACGGTGGGGTTTTCTGTAAGGGCGGACATTGTCCGTCCGCAATTCATCGGTGCAAATCCAATAAAAGCGGGCGGCCACAGGCCGCCCCTACGAATTACGGGGATAGGCAGGGGTAGAACCCCTGCCCTACATGATGTGGCCGGGTTGGGCCTTTTACGTTTTCTGCCCCTTGCCGAAACAGCAGCGGACCGGGCCGCCCCCTCATCCGCCCCCTGCGGGGGCACCTTCCCCCCTGAGGGTGGAAGGCTTGCCCTGCGGGGGACGGAGGGATTTTTACAGGTTAACCGCCCCCCATCTAGGGAGGCGGTTCCGCTTCTTATCGCTCCCATGGGAAGCCATATTTAGGCCGGGGCAGCTCCAGGCCACTGTAGTCCATATCCGCCGGGCGGCTGAGGGACAGCGGGCAGTCCTCGGTGTCTACCGTGACCTCCAGCCCACGGCGCATGGCCGTTTTGGCGTAGGCCAGGGCGTACAGGCACAGGTGGTTGTCGGGGTTAGAACGATGGCAGCGGATCATCTCCCGCAGGTCCCGGTCCAGCGCCTCCTCGTCCCGGTCTAAAATATCCAGTATAACACGCACCTCGGCCAGCCAACCCCTCCGAGTTCCTTTTCGCCGCTCCAGGTCCGCCAGGTTCTTCTCCAACTGAACGCGGAGGATATCGTCTTCAGTCCTCCCCAGCACCATGTCAAAATAGACGCTGCCAGTGGACCGCATAACCTTCTCACTGTGACACTGATACTCTGGGCGGCGGAGCAGGTCGGCCAGTTCAGCGATAAAGCCCTCGTCCGCATCCGCAATGATGGTCCCATACACATTCCACACGTTGTAAAAATTAAAGCTGACCAAACCGCTGTTAGGGGAATTATCCGGCCAGCGGCACATGGCCCATTGGCACCATGCGGCCAGATACATGGCCTCCTTGCACCCTTTCGGGTCCCGCTGGATCAACTGGCGGCACTGGGCCAGGATATGATAGTCCCCCCTCAGAACGGTAAAAGCATGGTACCCCACCAGCATCTCATTTTTTGGCTCCCGACGGTAGGTCTCCTTGGTAAGCGGGTTCTGTGCTGTGAAGTCTGCCCCGCTGTCAATAAGGTCCTGAATGGTCCAGCTGGCCTCGGGCCGCTCCAGCTCAGCCAGCCATTTTTGAAAAGACTTCTCAAAAACGGCCATATCGTATTTTGCCCGCCAGTCCTCGATGCGCTTGGTGGTGCTGGCCAGCTTTTTGACGCTCATGCCTCTGTGCCCTCTTTGGCCGGGGCGTCCAAGCGCATCAGGTCGATGTGCTGGGTGATGCTCTCGATCATGCCCGAGGCGGCGAAGTCCCGGGCCTGGCGGACGGCGTTCTGGATGGCGTAGGCGTCGGAGGAGCCGTGGGCCTTGATGACGGGCTTGGAGATGCCCACCAGGGCGGTGCCCCCCACCTCGCTGGCGCTCATCAGCTTTTTGAGGTTCTTCAATCCGCCGGACACCATAACGGCGGCCAGTTTGGTAATGAGGTTCTTCTTAAAAATTCCTTTCAGCTCCCGGACCAGGAACAGGCCGGTGCCCTCCATGGTTTTCAGGAAGATGTTCCCGGAGTAGCCGTCGGAGACAATTACATCTACCGCCCCCTCCACCGCCTCACGGGCCTCCACATTGCCCACGAAGTTGATGCGGCCGGCCTCCGCCGCCGCCTCCAGCATGGGGTAGACGGTGGTTTGCAAGCTGGTGCCCTTGGAGGGCTCGGCCCCGATGTTGAGCAGGCCCACCTTGGGGCTGGGGCGGCCCAGCACCTTCTCGGCGTAGTAGGAGCCCATGTAGGCGAACTGGAGTAAATACTCCGGGGGACACTCGGCGTTGGCCCCGCAGTCAATAAGCACTGCGCCGCCGTTCCCCGTGGGCACCACGGGGGCCAGGGCCGCCCGGCGGATGCCCTTGATCCGCTTGGTGACCAGAGTGGCCCCGGACAGCAGGGCCCCGGTGGAGCCGGCGGAGACAAAGGCGTCCCCCGCCCCCTCCTTGAGCAGGTTCAGCCCCACGGTGAGGGAGGAGTCCTTCTTTTTGCGGAAGGCGGTGGCCGGGTCGTCGCACATCTCCACCACCTCGCTGGCGTGGGTCATCGCCACCCCGGCGGGCAGGTCGCTGATGCCGTTGGCGGCCAGGGTTTTCAGAATGTCCTCACCCCGGCCCACCAGGATGATCTCTACCCCGTATTCCCGGTTGGCCTGCACGGCCCCCATCACCGGGGCCTGGGGCGCGTTGTCCCCTCCCATTGCGTCTACAATGATCTTCATGGTTTTCCCTCTTTTCTTGTTTGCGGCGGTTGCTGGTTTGCTCCAAAAGCCTCCTTTTCCCCGCAAGGGGGACGCGATATCCGTAAGCGGCAGAGCCGCTAACGGATATCCAGTGAAAGGAGGTGGCGCGGCCCGAAGGGCCGTGACGGAGGATTGCATTTCGCGAAGCGAAATATACGAAGTAAACAAGGGGTCAAGGACTTTTGTGGGGCGGGACGACCTCGGCCCGCCAAATCGATACGCTGGAGGGAATGGCGCCTAAATCGATACGCTGGATAAAATGGCGCGCCGGGGTCGTCGCGCCCTACAGGTGGGCGGAAGCTTTGTTTACTTCGTATGTTCGGCTTCGCCGAACGCAATCCTCAGTCAGCCTGCGGCTGACAGCCCCTTTCAAAAGGGGCCTTTTTTCCTAAGACAGGGGACGGGGTTCGTCGATTAGGCCCAGGAGATAATCGGCAGATACGTTGTAGTGCTGGCAGATTGCTGCCAGCTTGTCAAAGGAGGTACCCTGTTTTCCATTTTCAATCGCGCTAATTTGGGTTTGGCTCAATCCAATCGCCTCCGCCAAATCTTTTTGCTGTTCGCCACCAGCTTTCCTCAGCTTTTTTAAGCGAATGCAAAAAACATCCTTATGAAGCATAGAATCCCCCCTTGACAAAATCGGTTTTTATGCTATTATATTGGTAATTACAATATAGGTGGTGCTACATTATGGACAACCAACTGAAAGATTTCTTCTTCGACGAACAGGACAGGGGCCGTCTGGTTTTTGAGGACTCCCCCGAATACAACGAGCTGATGGAGCAGTGTCTGTCTCTCTTTCCCGGCGGCGACCTTCCCAGGCCGGTCTTCAAGCTGATTGAGACCGCCAACCTCATTTCCTTCGCCCACGGGCTCCGGCTGGGACTGCGGCTGAATCGATGGACCGGGGATCAGTCCCAGATTGCGGTGGCGAAATAGTCCTCCGGGGTCTCGGCGCGGCGGATCAGGCGGGTGGAGCCGTCCTCGCACAGGAGGACCTCGGCGGAGCGCAGGCGGCCGTTGTACTGGTAGCCCATGGCGTGGCCGTGGGCGCCGGTGTCGTGAATCACCAGCAGGTCGCCGGTCTCTACCTCGGGCAGCATGCGGTCTATGGCGAATTTGTCGGAGTTTTCGCACAGGGAGCCGGTGACGTCGTACATGTGGTCGCAGGGGGCGGTCTCCTTGCCCATGACGGTGATGTGGTGGTAGGCCCCGTAGATGGCGGGGCGCATGAGATTGGCGGCGCAGGCGTCTACGCCGATGTACTCCTTGTGGGTGTGCTTCTGGTGGAGCACCGTCGTCACCAGATGGCCGTAGGGGGCCAGCATGAAGCGGCCCAGCTCGGTGCACAGGGAGACGTCGCCCATGCCGGCGGGGACGAGGATATCCTCATAGGCGCGGCGCACGCCCTCGCCAATGACCGCGATGTCGTTGGCGGGCTGGTCGGGGCGGTAGGGCACCCCCACGCCGCCGGACAGGTTGATGAAGGTGATGTGGGCTCCCGTCTCGTTTTTCAGCTCCACCGCCGTCTGGAACAGGATGGCGGCCAGGGCGGGGTAGTAGTCGTTGGACAGGGTGTTGGAGGCCAGGAAGGCGTGGATGCCGAACTCCTCCGCCCCCAGCTCCTTCAGCCGGCGGAAGGCCTCGGTCATCTGGGGCCGGGTGAGTCCGTATTTGGCGTCGCCCGGGTTGTCCATCACCTGGAAGCCCTCCTTGCTCTCGCCCAGGGTGAAGGTGCCGCCGGGGTTGAAGCGGCAGGAGATCTTTTTGGGGATATGGCCGATGGTCTTCTGCAAAAAGTCGATGTGAGTGATGTCGTCCAGGTTGATGGTGGCGCCCAGCTGGTCGGCCAGGACGAACTCCTCGGCGGGGGTGTCGTTGGAGGAGAACATGATCTCTCCGCCTTTAAACCCGCAGCGGTCGGACATCATCAGCTCGGTGAGGGAGGAACAGTCCACCCCGCAGCCCTCCTCGTGGAGAAGCTTTAAAATCTGGGGGTTGGGGGTGGCCTTTACGGCGAAATACTCTTTAAACCCCGGGTTCCACGAAAAGGCCTGGTTCAGGGCACGGGCGTTGGCCCGGATGCCGTGCTCGTCGTAGAGGTGGAAGGGGGTGGGGTAGTCCTTCACGATCTCCTGGAGCTGCTCCAGGGAGACAAAAGGCTTTTTCATTGGTGCGGTCAGCTCCTTTTCTGTATATAAGGCAAGAGACAGTCTATCGAATTTACGCCGATTTGTCAATAAAATTCCTTGACAATACCAGTGCCGGAGTGCGATACTATTACCCGAAATCAGGAAAGAGAGGGTTTTTGCTTATGGGCTATTCTAAGGAAGACATTGTCCGCATCGTCCAGGAGAATGAGATTGAGTTTATCCGGATGCAGTTCACCGATATTTTCGGCCAGATGAAAAATGTGGCCATCACCGCCTCCCAGGTGGAGAAGGCGGTGAACAACCAGATTATGTTCGACGGCTCCTCCATCGAGGGCTTTACCCGCATCCACGAGTCGGACCAGTGCCTCTACCCCGACCTGAACAGCTTTGTGATCGTCCCCGAGAAGGTGGCCGGGGGGAAAGTGGCCCGGATGTTCTGCGACGTGTACAACACCGACGGCACCCCCTTCGTGGGCGACCCCCGGGGCGTGCTGCGCCGGGTGCTCCGCCGGGCGGAGAGCATGGGGTTTGACGTGTTTAACATCGGGCCCGAGCTGGAGTTCTTCCTCTTTGAGACCGACGAGGACGGCCGGGCCACCACCCGGACCAAGGACGAGGCCGCCTACTTCGACCTGGGCCCCCTGGACCACGGCGAGTCCACCCGGCAGGAGATCTGCCTGAATCTGGAGAAGATGGGCTTTGAGATTGAGGCCAGCCACCACGAGTGCGCCGTGGCTCAGCACGAGATCGATTTTAAGTATAACGACGCCCTGGAGGGCGCCGACAAGATTATGACCTTTAAGCTGGTGGCCAAGAGCATCGCCCAGAAGAACCACCTCCACGCCACCTTCATGCCCAAGCCCATCTACGACATCGCCGGCAACGGGATGCATCTGAACATGTCCCTGTTTAAGGACGGGAAGAACGTCTTCCACGACCCCAGCGGGGAGCGGGGGCTGTCTAAGACGGCCTACTCCTTTATCGCCGGTCTGCTGGACCACGTGCAGGGCTTTACCGCCGTGACCAACCCCCTGGTCAACTCCTACAAGCGGCTGGGCGCGGGCCATGAGGCCCCCCGCTACCGGGCCTGGTCGGCCTCTAACCGGTCGGCCCTTATCCGCATCCCCGCCGCCCGGGGGCAGGCCACCCGGGTGGAGCTGCGCTCCCCCGACCCCGCCTGCAACCCCTATCTGGCCGTGGCCGTCTGCCTGGCCGCCGGCCTGGACGGCATCGCCCGGGGTCTTACTCCGCCCCCGGAGATCACCGGCGATATCTATGCCATGGACGCCGCCACCCGGGAGGCCCACGGCATCCATACCCTGCCCGATACCCTGAAGGACGCCCTGGAGGAGCTGGAGAAGGACGCCCTTATCCTGGACGTGCTGGGCCAGCATGTGGCCGAGCACTACATCAAGGGCAAGATGCGGGAGTGGGACGAGTATCAGACCCGGGTGTCCAGCTGGGAGCTGGAGAAGTATCTGGTGATTTATTGAGCTTTTGCGTCAGGGGCGGCCTTTGGGCCGCCCCTGTGTTGTTGCGATCCCGTTTTATCCCCTTACGGGGATAGGCAAGGGTAGAACCCTTGCCCTACGGGCGGTTGTGGCAGAGGCAAGCGCCGGGCCTTGTGGGGGCGGGGGATTCCGGGTAACCCATTCCTTTGCCCTGCGGTCTTCGGTCTTTCTTGCGGAATCGGCGCATAGGCTGGCTCCGAAAGGGGGAATTACCGATGCGCTTTACCAAAATGGAAGGGCTGGGCAACGACTACATCTACCTCAACTGTCTGGAACGGGTCCCGTGGGACCTGCCTGGGCTGGCTGTCTGCCTGTCTGACCGACACTTCGGCGTGGGAGCCGACGGGATTATCTGCATCCGCCCGGGTCAGGGGGGTGACTTCTCTATGGACATGTACAACGCCGACGGCAGCCGGGGGACTATGTGCGGCAACGGTATCCGATGCGTGGGCAAGTACGTCTACGACAAGGGGCTCACCCGGAAGACCTGCCTCACCATCGACACCGGGGCCGGGCCCCGGCGGCTGGAGCTCCATGTTATGGATGGGGCGGTGGAGGCGGTGACGGTGGACATGGGGACGGCCCGGGTGGGCAGCGCCGTCACGCTGGAGGCGGCAGGTGAGACGTTTACCGTGGTTCCCGTGGAGGTGGGCAACCCCCATGGGGTGATCTTCTGTGAGGACCCCGACGAGGTGGAGCTGGAGCGGGTGGGGCCCGCTCTGGAGCGCCACCCCGCTCTGGGCGGGCGGCGGAATATTGAGTTTGCAGCCTGCCTGGACCGGGAGCGGCTGGCGATTCGGGTGTGGGAGCGGGGCAGCGGGATTACCCTGGCCTGCGGCACCGGGGCCTGCGCCTGCTTTGCCGCCGCGATGGAGGAAAACCGCTGCGGCACAAGGGTGGAGGCCGCTCTGCCCGGGGGCGTCCTCACCCTGGAGCGGCGGGGGGAGAGCCTTTTTATGACCGGGCCCGCCCGGACGGTGTTCGAGGGGGAGCTCCCTATCTGAAAAAGGGGGAAGCCCTTGCCCCAGTCTGTCAAAAAAGCCCCCCTCTAAGAGGGGGGTGGCACGGCGGAGCCGTGACGGGGGGAGTTTAAAAGCAAAAAAGTGATATTCATTCGTTGTTTTACTCCCTCAGTCACCGCCTTCGGCGGTGACAGCTCCCTCAAAGAGGGAGCCTTAGAGGACGGTAGAGCGTTTTTCAACAAGCTGAGGCAAGGGCAGAGCCCTTGCCCTACATTCGGAAGGGGTTCTGAATTCATGAGACAAGCGTATTCGACAAAAAACTTTCCTTGACAACCGTGGGGGATACCTTTATTATATAAGAATCGTGTCCAAAAGGAGGGTATCCGCCTTGGAAGTCATCACCAGCCGGAACAACCAGCTGATTAAGCACATCCGCAAGCTGACGTCGGACCGGGCGTACCGCCGGAGCTGTGGGCTTTATTTTGGCGAGGGTCCCAAACTGCTGGCCGAGGCGCTGAAGGCGGGGACTGCCATTGAGGCGGTTGTCACCGCCCGGGGGGTGGACCTGCCCGGGCTGGATGGGCTGCGGCGGGCGGAGGCGCCGGCGGACCTGCTGGACAGCCTGTGCGACACCAGGTCCCCCCAGGGGGTGCTGTTTCTGGCCAAAATGCCCGGCCTCTCCCCGCCGGAGCGGCTGGAGGGGGGGCGCTGGCTGGTGCTGGACGGCCTGCAGGACCCGGGCAATGTGGGGACCATCTGGCGCACCGCCGACGCCCTGGGGGCGGATGGCCTGATTCTGGTCAACCACTGCGCCGACCCCTTTTCCCCCAAGACGGTGCGGGCCACTATGGGAGCCTGCTTCCGTCTGCCGGTGTATGAGGCGGAGGCACAGGCCCTGCCAGGGCTGCTGGAGCGGTCCGGTTTGCCCCTGTATGCCGCCGCCCTGGGGGAGGACAGCGTCACGGTTGGGGAGGCCCGGCTGAGCCGCTGCGCCGTGGTCATCGGCAGCGAGGGGCGGGGCGTTTCGCCGGAGCTGCTCCGGCTGAGCGAAAAGACGGTGAAGATTCCCATGCGGGAGCGGTGCGAGTCGCTGAACGCGGCGGTGGCGGCGGCGGTGATTCTCTGGGAGATGGGGCGCTAGGTCCGCTTCCGGTACAGGCCCTGGACGATCAGATAGGCGGCCAGCAGCAGGGTGAAGAAGGCGGCGTAGGCCGGGACATAGCCCCCCAGCCAGTCGGCCAGCAGGCCGGGCAGGGGGCCGAAGACCAGCATCCCGGCGGTGAAGGCCAGGGTGATGCTGCGCACGCCGCTCTCGTAATCGGCGCACAGGTCCCCCGCCCAGCGGGCCGGGGAGACGGCGGTGATGGACAGCCCCAGTCCGAAGGCCGTGATGGCCAGGACGGGCAGGAGCACGCCCCCTATCGGGGCCAGGGTGCACAGGGCCAGGGCCAGCAGCAGCGTGCCGAAGGCAAAGCAGTTGCCCCCCAGGCCCCCCAGGCGGTCGTAGACCTGGCCGCAGACGATCTTTCCCAGGCTGATCATGGCCCCTAAGTAGGACAGCAGGCCGGCCACAAAGAGGCTGCTGTAGCCGGAGGATGTATAGAGCATGGTGAGGTGGGAGAAGCCGGGGCCGCCGGTGGCCCCCACAAAAAGGGCGGCCAGCAGGAGCAGCGTCCACTGTGACCTGGACAGCCCCGCTCCCCCGCTGCGCTTGTCCGGCCCGGGGACGGAGCCGGGGCGGCGGTAGGGACCCGCGGCGCCGGGGGCGTCCTGCACCAGCAGCCACACCAGAAGGGCGCACAGAAACATAACGGCCCCCTCCCACAGGAAGGCGGCGGTTATGCCCTGCTCCTTCACCACGCCGGTGAGGAGCACCGGGGCGAAGACGGTGGACACTCCGCTGCCCGCCGAGGCCAGACCCAGGGCCAGGCCCTGCCGGTCCTGAAACCAGCGCCCTACCGCCAGGGAGATGGGGACCATCCCCGCCAGGCAGTAGCCCACCCCGGTGAGGGCGGCGGCGGCGCAGTACAGGAGAAATCGGTCGGCAAAGGCGAAGCAGAGGCAGGAGAGGCCCACCAGCAGCACCCCGGCGCTCATGACCCGGCGCAGGCCGAAGCGGGTGCACAGCTGGTTGACACACAGCAGGGTGGCCAGGATGAACAGGCTGCGGGTGGTGGTGATCCAGGAGCCCTGGGCGTCGGTAAAGCCGTTGAGGCGGATAATCTCCGGCTGATAGATGGAAAAGACGTTGACGCCCAGGCCCATGACCGCGAACATGGCCAGCGCGCCGCCTAGGCAGACCAGCCAGGCGCGGTGAGGCGGGTTTTTCATAAAATCACTTCCTATCAGAATAACCATACCCCGTAACGGGAAATTTGTAAAGAACAATCTGCAAAAGGGAATGTCCTGCCGCGCATTTTATGCTGATTGATTTTTCGCATCCCTGTAGGGGCGCACAGAGTGCGCCCGCGGGCGGACAATGTCCGCCCCTACATAAAATCTGCGAATGGGACACTTCATGCAAAACAGGCGCTTGTCTTGTCCATTCAGAGGGACCCTCCGAATGGATGACACGGGCGCAGAGAAATGGGGGTACGTTGGATGGCGGAGCTGGAATACTGGCTGTGGCTGACCACCAGGAAGGGACTGGGGCCGGCGGGAGCACTGGCGGTACTGGACCATTTTATCACGCCGGAGCGGGCCTTTTACGGCGAGAAAGAGGACTTCGACGCCCTGCCCCTGTCCCCCTTCGCCCGGCAGTCCCTGCTGGACAAGAGCATGGACGAGCCCAATAAAATCCTGGGAGACTGTGACCAGATGGGCCTGCGGATTATGACCTTTCAGGATGCGGACTACCCTCAGCGTCTGCGTCAAATTTCCGTTCCCCCGGCGGTGCTGTATATCAAAGGAAAGGTCTTTCGCTTCGATGAGGAGCCGGCCATCGCCGTGGTGGGGATGCGTAAGTGTTCCCTGAGGGGCCGGGAGTGGGCGGAGCGGTTCGGTATGGAGCTGGCCTCCAGCGGTGCGCTGGTGGTGTCCGGCATTGCCGAGGGAGTGGACTGTCACGCCATCCGCGGAGCTCTCAAGGCGGGAAAGCCGGCGGTCTCCGTGCTGGCCGGCGGGGTGAATGTGGTGTTCCCCTATGAGAACCGGTTTCTGTATCAGGACGTGGCCGCTGCGGGAGCTCTTATCTCTGAGTACCCGCCGGGAACCCCCCACAAGGGGGACCACTTCCCCCTGCGCAACCGGATCCTCAGCGGGCTGTGCCTGGGGGTGCTGGCAATGGAGTGCGAGCCCCAGGGGGGCACCATGCTCACCGTCAACCACGCCCTGGAGCAGGGCCGGGAGATATATGCTGTCCCGGTCGGCCTGGACGAGAAGCGGGCCCGGGGGACCAACCACCTCATCCGCGACGCTAAGGCCAAGCTGGTAGAAAACGCCGGGGATATTTTAACAGACTATGCCGACCGTTTCCCCGCCAGGCTGGCCCATCTGGCCCCCCTGCCCCCGTCGGTGGTGAGCGCCCGGCTGTCCGGGGACAAGCCCCGTCAGGCCCCCGCCCAAAAGGCTCGGGAGCCCGAGCCCCCCAAGCGGGAGCTGGTTCCAAGAGGACAGCAGAAGGACCGGTTTACCGACGACGAGTTGGCCATTCTGGCCGCCGCGGCCAAGTCCGCCCTCACCGCCGACGAGATTGTGGAGCGGACCCAGATTCCCGCCAAGCGGGTGCTGTCCGCCCTTACCATGCTCCAGGTGCAGGGGATCGTGGAGGAGCGGCCCGGGCGGCGGTTCTACGCGCTGGTGGAGCTGGAGGGGTAGGGACGCATCACGACGGCGTGTCCCATTCGCAGCTTTTTATGTAGGAGCGGACATTGTCCGCCCGTGGGCGCACTCTGCGCCCCTACAGAGTGTGCCAATTCACGTGATCGCGATAAAATGCGCGGCAGGACACTCCCTGTCACGACCGTAATGTTATCAATCTCTGGAGGGATATCCAAAGTGGCAAATAAAACTGACTTAGTTATTGTAGAGTCCCCGTCCAAGGCCAAGACCATCGGGAAGTACCTGGGGCCGGGGTATGAGGTGAAGGCCTCTATGGGGCACGTCCGGGACCTGCCCAAGAGTAAGCTGAGTGTGGACATCGAGGGCGGATTCGTCCCCGACTACCAGCCCATCAAGGGCAAGGAGGACGTGATCAGCGACCTGAAAAAGGCGGCCAAGCGGTCGGGAAAAGTCTATCTGGCCACCGACCCGGACCGGGAGGGGGAGGCCATCTCCTGGCACCTGAAGGAGCTGCTGGCCATTCCTGACGACAAGACCTACCGGGTCACCTTTAACGAGATCACCAAGAATGTGG
Source organism: uncultured Oscillospiraceae bacterium (assembly GCA_910585815.1). Classification (GTDB taxonomy): domain Bacteria; phylum Bacillota; class Clostridia; order Oscillospirales; family Oscillospiraceae; genus Lawsonibacter. The sequence continues at coordinate 18,192 of CAJUFJ010000026.1, forward strand.
TCAACCAGTCCATCGCCGCCCCCCGGGCCATCGACCAGAATCTGGTGGACGCCCAGCAGGCCCGGCGGATTCTGGACCGGATTGTGGGCTATCAGCTCTCCCCCCTGCTGTGGAAGAAGATTCGCCGGGGGCTGTCCGCCGGACGGGTGCAGTCGGTGGCTACCCGGCTGGTGGTGGAGCGGGAGCTGGAGATTCGCGCCTTTGTCCCCCAGGAGTACTGGTCCATCGAGGCCGACCTGGAGCGGGTGGCCCCCAACACCGGGGCCTTCAAGGCCCAGTTCCACGGAAAAGACAAGAAGATGGAGCTGCACAGCCAGGCGGAGGCCCAGGCGGTAATGGACGCGGTGGCTCAGGGGAGCTGGTCGGTGGCCAAGGTGAAGCGGCAGGAGAAAAACCGCCAGCCCGCCCCCCCCTTTACCACCTCTACCCTCCAGCAGGAGGCCAGCCGCAAGCTGAATATGTCCCCCGCCCGGACTATGGCTGTGGCCCAACAGCTCTACGAAGGGGTGGACATCGACGGCCAGGGGACGGTGGGTCTGATTACCTACATGCGTACCGACTCCCTGCGGCTGTCTGACGAGGCGGTGGCCGCCGCACGGGGCTTTATCAGCCAGCGGTACGGCGGGAGCTACTGCCCCGCTCAGCCCCGGGCGTTCAAGACCAAGGGCAACGCCCAGGACGCCCACGAGGCCATCCGGCCCTCCGACGTCACCCTTGTGCCCGAGGATATCAAAAAGGACCTGACCACCGAGCAGTTTAAGCTGTACCGGCTGATTTGGTCCCGGTTTGTAGCGTGCCAGATGGCCAACGCCGTCTATGACAGCCTGTCCATCGACGCGGTCAACTCCGGCTATATCTTCCGGGCCAGCCACTCCTCCCTGAAATTTTCCGGCTTTACCGCCGTGTATGAGGAGGGGAAGGACACCGACGACGAGGAGAAAAAGTCCTCCCCCCTGCCCGATTTGAAGGAGGGAGAGGCCCTTACCCACAAGAAGCTCACCAAGGATCAGCACTTTACCCAGCCCCCCGCCCGGTACTCCGAGGCCAGCCTGATCCGGGCCCTGGAGGAGCAGGGCATCGGCCGGCCCTCTACCTACGCCCCTACCATCTCCACCATTCTCAACCGGGAGTATGTGGTGAAGGAGGGGGGCAAGGCCCTGCGGCCCACTCCCCTGGGGGAGGTGGTCACCGGGCTGATGAAGGACAAGTTTCACGACATTGTGGACTACGACTTTACCGCCCAGATGGAACAGCGGCTGGACAAGGTGGAGGAGGGGGCGGCCAACTGGAAGGCCCTCCTGGCCGACTTCTATAAGGACTTCGACGCGGAACTGAAAAAGGCGGAGGCCGACCTGGACGGGGAGCGGATTAAGGTGCCTGACGAGGTGTCGGAGGAGATCTGCCCCCAGTGCGGGCGGAATCTGGTGATTAAGTCGGGCCGGTTCGGCCGGTTTCTGGCCTGCCCCGGCTGGCCGGAGTGTGACTTTACCATGCCCCTGGTGGTGGAGATGCCCGGGAAGTGCCCCGTGTGCGGGGGACGGCTGCTGAAGCGCACCGGGAAGTCCAAGAAGACGGGGAAGCAGTATACCTTCTACTGCTGCGAGCGGCGCACCGGCCGGGAGGAGACCAACCAGTGTGAGTTTATGACCTGGGACGTGCCGGTGAAGGACAACTGTCCTGTCTGCGGCCAGACGATGTTTAAAAAGGCGGGGCGGGGGGCCAAGAAGCCCTTCTGCATCAATGAGACGTGCGCCAACTTTACCCCCGAGGAGAAACGGGGCGGCTGGAAAAAGCCCGCCGCCGAGGGAGAGGCTCCCGCTGCTGAGGGGGAGGAGAAACCGAAAAAGGGCGCGGCGGAGAAGAAGTCCACTGCGAAGAAAGCTGCCACGAAAAAGACTACCGCGAAAAAGACGGCGGCGGAGAAGAAGACTACTACGAAGAAGACGGCCGCCAAAAAGACTGCTGCTAAGAAGACCACGGCTAAGAAAGCTGCGGTGAAAGAGGACGCGTAAAAAGCCTCCTTTTCCCCGCAAGGGGGACGCGATATCCGTAAGCGGCAAAGCCGCTAACGGCTATCCAGTGAAAGGAGGTGCCCCAGTTCGCAAACTGGGGCGGAGGATTGTATTTTGGCAAAGCCAAAATGTATGAAATAAACCCAGGTTTGCAAACCCTTGTTTACTTCGTATGTTCGCTTCGCGAACGCAATCCTCAGTCAGCCTGCGGCTGACAGCCCCTTTCAAAAGGGGCCTTGCCCCTGCGGGGGGACGAAGGAGGCGCTATGGAAAAAGTAATCGTCATCGGTGCGGGGCTGGCGGGGAGCGAGGCGGCCTGGCAGCTGGCACGGCGGGGGGTTCCCGTGGAGCTGCGGGAGATGAAGCCGGGGAAAATGTCCCCCGCCCACCACACGCCCCACTTTGGGGAGCTGGTGTGCTCCAACTCTTTGCGGTCCGACCAGCTGGAGAATGCGGTGGGGCTGCTGAAGGAGGAGCTGCGGCGGTGCGGGTCCCTTATTATGGCCTGTGCCGACGAGCACCGGGTGGAGGCCGGAGGGGCCCTGGCGGTGGACCGCCACGCCTTTGCCGCCGCCATCACCCAACAAATAAAAAACCACCCCGGCATCACCGTGGCGGAGGGGGAGGTTACCGAAATTCCGGCGGAGGGGAACGTGATTATTGCCACCGGGCCGCTGACCAGCGAGGCCCTGTCAGCGGAGATTGCAGGTCTGTTTCCCGACTCCAAATACCTCAACTTCTTCGACGCCGCCGCTCCGCTGGTCACCTTCGAGAGCATCGACATGGACAGCGCATGGTTCGCCTCCCGGTATGACCGGGGGACGCCGGACTACATCAACTGTCCCCTCTCCCGGGAGGAGTACGACGCATTCTGGACGGAGCTGACCCAGGCCCAGGAGGCGGAGGTACACGGGTTTGAGGACGCGGGGGTGTTTGAGGGCTGCATGCCGGTGGAGGTGATGGCCCGGCGGGGGCGGGATACCCTGTGCTATGGGCCGCTGAAGCCGGTGGGGCTGAAAGACCCCAGGACAGGCCGGGAGCCCTTCGCGGTGGTTCAGCTGCGCAAGGACAACGCCCAGGGGTCCATCTACAACATGGTGGGCTTTCAGACCCATTTGAAGTTTCCTGAGCAGAAGCGGGTGTTTTCTATGATTCCCGCCCTGAAAAATGCGGAATATGTGCGCTACGGCGTGATGCACCGGAATACCTTTCTGGACTCCCCCCGGCTGCTGGACCGGTATTATCGGGTAAGGGGGAATGAACGGCTGATGTTCGCCGGGCAGATTACCGGGGTGGAGGGCTATGTGGAGTCCACCGCGTCCGGGTGCCTGGCCGCGCTGGAGCTGGCCCGGCGGCTGGAGGGAAAGGCGCCTATCGACTTCCCCAGAGAGACCGCTATGGGGGCGATGGCCCTCTATGTCAGCGACCAGAGCGTGGTGAATTTTCAGCCGATGAATGTGAATTTTGGCCTGATTCCTCAGCTGGGCTACCGGGTGAAGGGGAAGCGGAACAAAAACGCCGCCATCTCTCAGCGGGCGCTGGAGGCGCTGGCAGGGCTGGATTTGGGCGTGTAGGGGCACATTGTGCGCCTGTGCGTACCAAAAAATGAATCATTGCGGGATTGCGGGCGGCCACAGGCCGCCCCTACAGAGCGCCAATGCTCCTGATTGTGATGAGATGTGCGGCGGGCCGGCCTCGGAATCCCCCCGCCCCCTTCGGGGGCACCCCCCTTTGGCAAGGGGGGCTTTACGCCCGCACTAGGGCGTTCAGTTCCCGGACAAGACCCAGCGCCGCACGGAACTGGTGCTCCCTTTCCAGGTACTCCTGCTCCAGAATCTGGTCGATGAAGCAGTCCAGCTGGCTCTGCTGCTCCGGGTTTAAACCGGCTCTTACCTGCTCCTCCTGTTGCAGCACGGCGGAAATGCACGCGTTGTATTCCGCGTCTTCCCGCAGGTCCTTCATACACCGCTCCATCAGAAACTCATACAGATATTGGGTCAGGTCATCCATTGTGGCACCTCCAAATTTCGTCCCGAACGGGACATGTTTCCTGTATTATATATGTTCCGTACGGGACTTGTCAAGGGGAAAATACAAATATGCTAAAGTTATCTGAGCGCCTCCAGGCATTGCGGAAAGAATACCATCTTTCCCAGGAGAAATTCGCCGACGAAATCGGTATCGGCTTTACCACTTACCGCCGGTATGAAAATGGAAAACGTGAGCCCACCGCCTCCGTCCTGGTCCAGATTGCGGATTTTTACGACGTGTCCCTGGACTACCTGGTGGGGCGGTCAGAAAAGCGGGAGAGGTGATTTCATTTGAACATCATGGCGGAAATCGCCATTATCTGCGGCGTCTGCCTGGTCTCGGAGGTCATCTCTGCCCTGATTCCGGCGGCCTTCCCCGCCAGCGTAATCGCGTTGGTGCTGCTGGCCCTGCTGCTGTTTGCCAAAATCCTCAAACCGGAGCACATTCAGCGCTTCAGCGCCTTTCTGGTGGCAAATATGGCCTTCTTCTTCCTCCCCTCCTGCGTGGGGGTGATGGAACACGCGCCGGCCATCCTGCGGCAGCTGGCCCCCTTTCTGCTTATCAGCTTCCTTACCACCCCGCTGGTCTACCTGGCCACCGCCTGGGCCGTCCAGTGGATGATCCGGCGTGCCCGGAGAAAGGAGGGGCGGCCCCGTGGCTGATGTGATCCTCACCTCCCCCTTCTTCGGGCTGACCCTCACCGCCGCCGCCTGGTGCGCCGGCTGCTGGGCTCAGAAAAAGACGGGGCTGCTGCTGTGCAACCCTCTGCTTATCGCCGTGGCCCTTATCATCGCTGTGCTGGCTCTGCTCCGCATCCCCTACGCGGCCTACTCCGTTGGGGGCGACTTTATCAAGCTGATGCTGGGGCCCGTTACCGCCGTGCTGGCCCTGAATATCTACAACCAGCGGGCTATTTTGAGGGAGAACTTCCTCCCTGTGCTGGCCGGGTGCCTGGTGGGCAGTCTCACCAGTGTGGGCAGCATTCTGGCCCTGTGCAGGGTGTTCCAGGTGGAGGAGGCCCTTACCGCCTCCCTCCTGCCCAAGAGCGTTACCACCGCCATCGCCATGGGCATCGCTGAGAGCCACGGGGGCGTGGCCGGCATCGCCGCCGCCGCCGTGATGGTGGCCGGCATCACCGGGGCGGTGTTTGCGCCCCTGTTCGCCCGGGTGTTCCGCATCACCGAGCCGGTGGCCGAGGGGCTGGCCATCGGGGCGTGCAGCCACGCCCTGGGCACCACCCGGGCTATGGAAATCGGCTCCGTTCAGGGAGCCATGAGCTCCATCGCCATCTGTGTGTGCGGGATTATTACCTCGGTTTTGGCGCTGTTCTTACGGTAAGCGGCGATAACCTCGCTGCACCCTCATCCGTCACGGCCTTCGGCCGTGCCACCTTCCCCCTTCCAGGGGGAAGGCTTTTGGGCGCGTTCCTGAACGTGGCAGAAAAGGCAAGGGTAGAACCCTTGCCCTACATGCGTCCCCATCTGCACTCCCCTCCGTCCCCCACAGTGGGGAAGTTTTTTGATGCGCTGGAAAAAGGCCGCCCGTCGGGCGGCCTTTTCTTATCGTTTTTTGCTGAAAATACGAATCAAGTCGTCCCAGTCACTGTCATTGACTGCGGGCTTGGGGGGCTCGGGTGTGGGAACTACCGGGGGCGCGACGGGCTCCGGGGCGGTCTCTGCCACGGGGGCGGGCTCCTCCACCGCAGGGGCGGCGGGGGCGGCCTTCTCCTCCACCTGGTGGGGGAAGGGGATGGACTGGTTTTCCTCGAAGCCGGTAGCAATTACCGTGACCCGGATCTCGTCCTCCAGAGTCTCGTCGAAGGCCGCACCGAAGATAATGTTGGCCTCGGGGTGGGCGGCCTCCTGCACCAGGTTGGCGGCGGTCTCCACCTCCTCCAGGCCGATGTCCATGGAGCCGGTGACGTTGATAAGCACGCCCCGGGCACCGTTGATGGAGGTCTCCAGCAGGGGGCTGGAAATGGCCATCTTGGCCGCGTCCTCCGCCTTGTTCTTGCCCGCGGCCCGGCCCACACCCATGTGAGCCCGGCCGGCGTCCTTCATGACGGCGGACACGTCGGCGAAGTCCAGGTTGATGAAGCCGGTGTTTTTAATCAGGTCGGAGATGGACTGGACCGCCTGCTGGAGTACGTCGTCGGCGATCTCGAAGGCGTTGACCATGGTGATCTTCTGGTCGCTGGCCAGCTTCAGACGCTCGTTGGGGATAATCACCAGGGAGTCTACCTTTTCCCGCAGCTCGGCGATGCCCGCCTCGGCCTGGCGCATCCGGCGCATGCCCTCAAACTTAAAGGGCTTGGTCACCACGCCGATGGTGAGGATGCCCATTTCCTTGGCGATGTCGGCCACGATGGGGGCCGCGCCGGTGCCGGTGCCGCCGCCCATGCCGGCGGTGATGAACACCATGTCGGTGCCCTCCAGAATCTCGGATATCTGCTTGCGGTTCTCCTCGGCGGCCTTGCGGCCCACCTCCGGGTCGGCCCCGGCGCCCTTGCCGTTGGTAAGCTTCTCGCCAATCTGGATTTTATTGGTGGCACTGGAGGCCTCCAGCGCCTGCTTGTCGGTATTTACGGCGATGAAATCCACGCCCTTGGTGCCGGTGCGCACCATGCGGTTGACCACGTTGTTGCCGCCGCCGCCTACCCCGATCACCTTGATACTGACTACGCTTTCGGGGCCCATATCTAATCCGAACGCCATTCTTTTTCCTCCTATGTATAGCGGGGTCCCGCATTGAGAGCTTTGTGGGGTGGTCCCGGGTTTTGGCCATATTATGGTTCATTGTAACGCAGTTTTCCCCTCAGGTCAAGAGGAAATCACAAAACGACCAAAGTTTCCAATATTTTCATGGGGATGGCTGGGGCTGGGCGGGAGCGTATACCGCCGGGGAACGGGTCAGGTCCATTGAGCCGCAGGCACCTTCCCCGTCCTGCTCCTCCATCTTCTCCCGGATGGCCTGCATCAGCCGCACATCATAGGAAAAATCGGCGTTCAGCTTCATCTTCACGTCGAAGCGGCCGGCGTAGCGGACCATCAGCTGGGTGGCCTCCAGCCGGATATCGGAGACCTGGGACTGCATCCCCGCCTCCCCCAGGGCCTCCAGCAGGGCGGTGAGGGCCGTCAGACGGGTGCGCTCCCCCTCGGGTACCGCCATCATGCTGCCCGCCTGGGGGGACAGGGGGATCAATCCGGTGACGCGGATGGCGGCGGAGTCGGGCGGGGCGGGCTCCAGCAGCTTGCCCTTTACGCTGATGAGCCACGGTTCCTGAGCGGTGGTCACAGCCTTCTCCCCTGCCTCCTCCTGATAGGCTGCCACCTGCTCCACGCCGGGAGCCGCCACCTGGGCCACCGCCTCCCACTCGGTGACGGTGATTTGGATGGTGCTGGGCAGGGCCCGGTTGATGGTCAGGTCGCCAATGTAGGGCAGGGTGGTGCGGATGTTCTGGTCGATGCGCACCTTGTTCAGGCTGTACAGGTTGTCGCCCAGCTGGATGCCCGAGGCGGCGATGATCTCCTCCTGGGTGTACCGCTGGTTGCCGCTCACCGTTACCTGCTCCACCCGGAAGAACACCGTCGCCCCCACGGTCAGGGCCAGGATGACACCCACCACACACAACAGCTTGAACAGCGGTCCGAACCGGCCCCTGTTTCGCCTGCGTGTTCTGCTGCGGTGGCTGTATCTTGGCATGGTGTTCTCCTTGGTGCGAAATTGGGCGGATTGTTCCCGGTTTACGGGCGGACGCTTCGTGAAACGTCCCTGTGGTATCTGCGGACGCTTCGTGAAGCGTCCCTACGGTATCTCACGGATATCGGCCCCCAGGGTGCGGAGGTTTTTGTCCAGGGCCTGGTAGCCCCGGCGGATGTGGCGCAGCTCCGACACCCGGGTGGTCCCCTCCGCCCCCAGGGCGGCCACCACCAGGGCGGCTCCGCCCCGCAGGTCGGTGGACCGGACGACGGCCCCGTGGAGCCTGCCCACCCCCGACACCATGGCCGCCCGGCCGGCCACCTGGATATCCGCCCCCATGCGGCGCAGCTCATCCACATGGCGGTAGCGGGCGTCAAAAATATTCTCCACAAAGAGGGTGGCCCCCTCTCCCCCGGCCAGGGCGGCCATGAGGATGGCCTGGGCGTCGGTGGGGAAGCCAGGATAGGGGGCGGTGCGCACCGGGGAGATGCCCCGCATTGGCGCGGCACCGGTCAGGACTACCCGGTCCGGGCCGGTGTGCAGGGTGCAGCCCGCCTCCTCCAGGCAGGCCAGGACGGCGGTGAGGGTGTCCGGGGCGACGCCGGTGAGCTCCACCTCTCCCCCGGCTGCCGCGGCTGCGCACAGGTATGTAGCGGCGGCGATGCGGTCGCCCATCACCCGGTACTCCACCGGGTGGAGGGGCACTCCCCCCTGGACGGTGATGGTGGAGGTGCCCGCCCCCTCTATTTGTGCGCCGGCCGCCTGAAGGAAGCTTTGCAGGTCGATGATCTCTGGCTCCCGGGCTCCGCCTATGATGGTGGTCACTCCGGGACAGCCGCAGGCGGCCAGCATGGCATTTTCGGTGGCCCCTACGCTGGGGATGGACAGGCACAGCTCCCGGCCCCGCAGGCCTCCCCGGCAGCAGCGGCAGGCCAGCGCCCCCTGCTCCTCCAGGATCTCCGCCCCCAGAGCCCGAAGGGCGGCCAGGTGCAGGTCGATGGGACGGGGGCCCAACTCGCAGCCCCCGGGGTAGGACAGCTCCGCCGCCCCCAGCCGGGCCAGCAGCGCCCCCAGGAAGATTACCGAGGAGCGCATCTCCCGCATGAGATGCTCGGGGATATCGGAGCGGTTTACCGCCGAGGCGTCGATGATGACGGCGTCCCCCTCCCGGTCGGCCCGGCAGCCCAGCAGGCGCAGGATGTCCAGGGTGGCGGATACGTCGGACAGGTCAGGGCAGTTGTGGAGTATGCACTGCCCCGGGACAAGCAGGCAGGCCGCCAGAATGGGCAGGACGCTGTTCTTGGCCCCGTGGACCGCCAGCGTCCCCCCAAGGGGCCGTCCGCCCTGAATTTCGTAATAGCTCATGGGATTGCCTCCAAATCGTTTGGATTTGGAGTATCCTATGCGGAATGAGGGCGTTTGGTTTCTGGAGAGACGGAATCCCCCCGCCACCGGACGAAGTCCGGCGGCCCTCCCCCCTTTGGCAAGGGGGGCTTTGGGGTGCTGGATGTTTCGTTGTTGCTCCAAAGGCCCCTTTCAAAAGGGGCTGTCAGCCGAAGGCTGACTGAGGATTGCGTTTTGCGAAGCAAAACATACGCAGTAAACAAAGTTTTGCAAACCTTGATTATTTCATACATTTCGCCTGCGGCGAAATACAATCCTCCGCCCCAGTTTGCGAACTGGGGCACCTCCTTTCAAAAGGAGGCTTTTGGGCGCAAACCGGACCGTTCCTGCTCCAAAGGCCCCCTTGCTAAAGGCTGCGCCCGCAGGCGCGTTTCGAGGCCAACCGCCGCAAAGCGACGGCTCTTAGACCGAGATGGCTGGCATTTGCGAAGCAAATGACTGGGGGATTCTACTTCAAAATCTCCCGCAGGGTCTCGTAGATTTTCTCCCCGGCGTTGGGGACGGCCATGGCCCTCAGAGCGGTGACCATGCCCTCCCGGCGGTCCCGGGACTGGAGGAGGAGGGCCGCCTTGTCGTAGAGGGTGTTCTCCACGCAGTCGGCCTCCCGCAGGAGGACGGCCGCCCCCTGGCCGGCCAGCACCCGGGCGTTTTTCTCCTGGTGGTTGGCGGTGACGTTGGGGGAGGGCACCAGCACCGCCGGCTTGGCAATGGCGGCGAGCTCCGAGATGGTGGAGGCCCCCGCCCGGCACAGCACCAGGTCGGCGGCGGCCATCACCAGGGGCATGTCGTAGATATACTCCCGGACCTCCACCCCGTTGTCCCCCAGCTTCAGGCCACGGCGCAGCAGCTCCTCCTGCATCCAGGGAAAATCCCGGCCCGCGCCGTGGATGTGCCGCCAGGGGGCGCCCTCGTAGCACTCCTTGGCGATGAAGTCCACCATCTTCTGGTTCATTACCTCCGCCCCCAGGGAGCCCCAGTAGGACAGCAGCAGGGGCCGGTCGTCTGGGAAGCCCAGCTTGGCCCGGGCCTCCTCCCGGGTGTATTTGAAAAAGTCCCCCCGCACCGGCGTGCCGGTGACCACCACCTTGTCCGGGTTGTCGTAGTGCTCCCTGCTCTCCTCAAAGCCCACCATCACCCGGTCCACCACCCTGGACAGGGCCTTGGTGGTCAGGCCGGGAACGGCGTTGGACTCGTGGACGGCGGTGGGGATGCCCCGGTGGGCCGCCTCGTTGACCACGGGGAAGGAGGCGTAGCCCCCGGTGCCCACCACCAGGTTGGGCTTGAACTCGTCCAGAATGGCCCGGGCCTGCTTTTTGGACTTCTGCATGTTCATCAAGGTACCCAGGTTGTGGGCGATGTCCGCCGGGGCGAAGGAGCGGTGGAAGTTGGTGATGGTGACGGTCTGGATGCGGTAGCCCTCCTTGGGCACCAGCTTGTTCTCCATGCCGCCGTCCGCCCCCACAAAGAGGACCCGGCAGCCCGGATTCCGCGCCTGGAAAATGTGGGCCAGAGCTACCGCCGGGTTTACATGGCCGGCGGTGCCGCCGCAGGTAAACAGTACATTCATAATAACACCTCTCACTCGGGAATTGACAGTTCTTTTGTAGGGGCCTCCGTAGGGACGCTTCACGAAGCGTCCGCCGTCCGAAACGGAGCGCGTCGGGCGGACGCATCGTGATGCCTCCCTACATGGTCGGGGCTTAATCCTTCCGGGGGGCCGGAATCTGCCGGGAGATACTTAATATAATGCCCATCTCCGCCAGATGAATCATCAGGGCGGTGCCGCCGTAGCTGAAAAAGGGCAGGGAGATGCCGGTGTTTGGCAGCAGGTTGGTTACCACGCCGATGTTGAAGAAGACCTGGAAGGCCAGCAGGGTTATCAGACCCACCACCGTCAGCATGCCGAATTTGTCCCGGGCATGGAGGGCGATCCAGTAGCCCCGGAGAATGAGCAGGGCGAACAGCAGCAGGATGAGAAAGCCTCCCACCAGGCCCAGCTCCTCCACTATGATGGCAAAGACCATGTCGTTCTCCGGCTCGGGGACGAAGCCGTACTTCTGGTTGCTGTTGCCCAGTCCCCGGCCCAGCAGGCCGCCGGAGGCGATGGAAAGCATGGCCTGGATGGGCTGGAAGCCGCCGTTTCGGGGGTCCAGCCAGGGGTCCTTCCAGATGTTGATTTTTCGGGTCATATACTTGGTCTGGGTGATGATGAACCACAGGCCGGCCGCGCCGATGGAGCCCAGCCCCACAAACCAGCTCAGGCTGATGCCCGAGACAAAGAGGACGGAGGCCGCCCCCACGGCGATCAGGATGGTGCCCGACATGTGGGGCTCGAAGACCACCAGTCCGCACACCACCAGCAGGACCACGCCGTAGGGCACCAGCTCCAGAAAGCCGATCCCCTCCAGGAAGTTCAGCGTCCGGCCCAGGCCGGTGCGCTTGGTAAAGCGCTTTTTGTGCTCCGTGTCCCGCTTGCACAGCCGGGCGGCGAAAAAGAGCACCACCGCCACCTTGGCAATCTCCGAGGGCTGGAAGGTGGGACCGCCCACCAGAAAGACATACAGCCAGCGGGTCACCTGGTTGATCTCCACCCCCAGGGGGGTGAAAATCAGCAGCAGCAGGAAGATGGAGCCGGCCAGGATCAGAGGGGCCATCCAGCGGAAGTGCTGGTAGTTGATGCGGGAGATAATATACATGCACACAATCCCGGCCCCGGCAAAGGCGGCTTGACGGACGATGTAAAAATAGGGGTTGTTGCTCACCGGGGGCTTGGATTCCCGGTAGGCGGTGTAGTAGGAGGCGGAAAAGAGCATTACCAGCCCGATGCCCAGCAGCAGCAGCACCAGCATGAGAAAGGGCAGGTCCAGCGGGCCCCGGGCCAGCTGCTCCTCCATGGTTAAATCGCGTTTCGCTTTGCGGGCCAAGGGTTTTGCCTCCTTTCAGGTTTGCTTCAATGGCCCCTTTTCCCCGCAAGGGGGACGCCGCATCCGTAAGGCGGCAAAGCCGCCAACGGCTGCGCAGTGAAAGGAGCTGTCAGCCGCAGGCTGACTGAGGATTGTATTTTGCCGAAGGCAAAATGTATGAAATAATCCTATTCTTTGTTTACTTCGTATGTTTTGCTTCGCAAAACGCAATCCTCCGCCCCAGTGTGCCCACTGGGGCACCTCCTTTCTAAAGGAGGCTTTTCGCCTGCGGGCGGGACGAGGTCTCTCATATGGGATACCGGTACATAATCCCCAAAAAGCCCAGGCAGCACAGGACCAGGGTGATGCCGGAGAAGATGCAGAACAGCTTGGTCTCGCTCCAGCCGCCCATCTCGAAATGGTGGTGGAGGGGCGCCATGCGGAAAAACCGCTTGCCGTGGGTCTTTTTGAAATAGACCACCTGGATGATGTCAGACAGCACCTCGGCCACGTAGACCAGGCCGATAATGGGAATTACCAGGGGGATATCCAGGGCGAAGGCCAGGCCGCACACCATGCCCCCCAGGAACAGGGAGCCGGTGTCCCCCATGAAGACCTTGGCGGGGTGGAAGTTATAGATCAGGAAGGCGGCCAGTCCGCCCGCCAGGGCGGCGGAGATGATGGCAAGGTCGTTGCGGCCGAACCAGGCCGAGGCCGCCATGTAGAACAGAGCCACGGGGATGGTGACGCCGGTGGCCAGGCCGTCGATGCCGTCGGTGAGGTTGACGGCGTTCACCGTGCCCACCATGACAAAGGCGGCAAAGACCATGTACACCACCCAGGGCAGGGGGAAGGTCACGTTGAAGAAGGGGACGAACAGGTTAGGGGTGAGATAGCCCTCCCCCCGCATGAGCACCGTGAAGGCGATGGCCGCCGCCAGCTGGAGCAGGAACTTCTGGGCGGCGGTGAGGCCCTCGTTGGCGTGGTGGCGCAGCTTCTGGAAGTCGTCAATCATGCCGATGACCCCGAAGACCAGGGCAAAGAGAAAGACGTACAGGTGATTATAGTTCCCGCTCTGGATCTCCTCCCAGCCCGCCACCAGGCAGGCCGCGCCGATGGCCAGGATGAACATGATGCCGCCCATGGTGGGGGTGCCCTGCTTGGACATGTGCCACACCGGGCCGTCCTTTAAAATGGACTGCCCCGCCTTCAGCCGCCGCAGCAGCGGGATGAGAAGCTGGCCCACAATGGCGGCCACGCCAAAGGCCACAATGAAGCTGAGAATGAATATCATACCTGAACCCTCCCGGTTTTTTCTCTTTTGAAAGGCTCCCCCTTGGCGGGGGAGGCAAAAAGCAGTGTATTATATCACATCTGCCGGAACTTTTCCACCTGTTTTTTGTCGGGACGGGGCGGCATGGGCGAAATACTCCGCCACCACCTCCCGCTCGTCCAGGTGGCGCTGGACGCCGTCGATCTCCTGATAGGTCTCGTGTCCCTTGCCCGCCAGGACGATTACATCCCCCGGCCGGCCCTGGTCCAGAGCCCAGGCGATGGCCGCCCGGCGGTCGGGCTCCACGTGGAGGGCGCCCCCCTCCATGCCCGCCAAGATGTCGTCGATGATGGACAGGGGGGGCTCGGTGCGGGGGTTGTCGGAGGTGACCACCGTCAGGTCGGCCAGCTCCCCGGCGATGGCCCCCATGATGGGCCGCTTGGTTCTGTCCCGGTCGCCGCCGCAGCCAAAGAGGCAGATCAGACGGCCGGCGGTGAAGTCCCGGGCGGTGGTGAGGATGTTCTCCAGGGCGTTGGGGGTGTGGGCGTAGTCGATAAGCACGGTGTAGGCCCGGGGGACGGGCACCACCTCCACCCTGCCCTTCACCCCGTGGAGGTTGGGCATCACCGCCGTCATGGCCTCCAGCTCCAGCCCCAGGCACAGCCCGGCGGCCAGGGCGGCCAGGGCGTTGTAGATGGTGAAGCCCCCGGGGATGGGCAGATGGACCCGGGACAGCCTGCCCAGGGTGAGGGCCTCGAACTCCACGTGTCCGGGGAACAGACGGATATTCTTTGCGGACAGGTCGGCCCCGTCCTTGTTCTCTGAGTAGGTAAAGACAGGACAGTCCACCTGCTCCCCATACCAGCGGCCCGCCGGGTCGTCCAGATTGAGGACCGCCTGCCGGCACTGCCGGAACAGCAGGCCCTTGGCGTCCCGGTACTCCTCCATGGTGTGGTGGTAGTCCAGGTGGTCCTGGGTCAGGTTGGTGAACACCCCGGCGGCGAAGGTGAGGCCCGCCGTGCGGCGCTGGGCCAGGGCGTGGGAGGAGGCCTCCATCACCACACAGGCGCACCCCTCGTCCGCCATCTGCCGCAGGAGGAATTGGAGCTCATAGCTCTCCGGGGTGGTGCGGTGGGCGGGCAGCTCCCGCTCCCCGATCATGTTCCGGTTGGTGCCGATGAGGCCCACCTTGGCCCCCATTGTCCGCTCCAGCAGCTCCTTGAGCAGGCTGGTGGTGGTGGTTTTGCCGTTGGTGCCGGTGACGGCCACCAGGGTCATCCCGTCCCCGGGACGGCCAAACCAGTTGGCTGAGACCAGGGCCAGGGCCAGACGGCTGTCTTCGGTTACCAGCCAGGGGCCGGGGCCCTCCGGGGGCCGCTGGCACAGGACGGCGGCCGCCCCCCTGTCAACGGCGGTTTGGATGTACCGGTGGCCGTCGGTCTTGTCGCCGGAGAGGGCCACAAAGAGGGCCCCGGGCTGGAGGGTTCGGGTGTCGTAGGATATGGAAGAAATTTCCATGTCCAGGTCGAGGCTCCCCCCCGTGAGGGGGACGCCGGCTAACAGCTCGCGTAAGATCATGGTGTCACCCCTCATGGGTGGAGTTTTATTCTTTATAAGTCGCGCTATCTGGCCTCCCTCTCTGAGGGAGGTGGCACGGCGAAGCCGTGACGGAGGGAGTTCATCAAAGGACCACTCCCTCAGTCAGCCCTGCGGGCTGACAGCTCCCTCAAGGAGGGAGCCTTTTCCCCTATCCCGCGTGGCCGTCCTCCACCACGTTGAAGAAGCGGACGTCTACCACGGTGCCGATGGCGGCCACGTCGCCGCCGGCCACGCTCTGGCGCTCGGCGGTGGTGGAGTTGCCGTAGTAGGTGGACACCCCCGAGGCCCGCATGAAGAAGCCTGCCTTCTCCAGGGCGCTCCTGGCCTTCTCATAGGTCATGCCGGTGACGTCGGGAACGGCGGCGCTCTCCTCCGGGACGGCGTCGCCCAGGTAGAGGATTACGGTGGAGCCGCCGGGGATGCCGGTCCCTGCGGCGGGCACCTGGCGGGACACGGTGTCCCCCTCGCCGATGGTGCGGAATTTCAGGTTTTTCTTCTCCAGGTCCTTTTTCACGTCGGCCAGGGCCTTGCCCGTCACCTTGGGCATGGACACGTCCACGGCGGCCGACTCGTCGGCGCTGTATACCTTCTCGATGCCCATGTAGTCCAGGATTTCCGCGATGAGGGGGCCGGCCTTGGGGGCGGCCATGTTGCCGCCGCTGATGTAAATGTCATTGGCGGTTTTGTTGTTCCCCGGCGACGCGGGCTTGGGCCGGTCGAAGGCCAGGAGGACAATCACCTTGGGGTCGTCGGCGGGGGCGTAGCCCATGAAGGAGACGATGGTGTGGTCCTCCTCCTGCTTGACCTCGGAGGAGCCCGTCTTGCCGCCGATGCGGTAGCCCGCCACGTAGGCGTTGCCGCCGGTGCCATCGGACACCACCTTTTCCAGGATGTCGGCGGCCCGCTGGCTGGTCTGCTGGCTGATTACCTGGCGGACCACCTCGGGCTCGGTGTTCTGAAGGACGGTGCCGTCCCGGCTGCTCACCGACTGGACAATATAGGGCTTTACCAGGTCGCCCCCGTTGATGACGGCGGAAAAGGCACAGATCATTTGCAGAGGGGTGACCTCAAAGCGCTGGCCGAAGGAGGCGGTGGCCAGCTCTACCTCGCCCATCTTCTCCTTGGCCCAGATGGCGCCCTTCAGGCTGGCCTCGCCGGGCAGGTCGATGCCGGTGTTCTCCATCAGGCCAAAGGCCTCGAAATACTCGTAGAATTTATCCTTGCCCAGCCGCTTGCCAATCTCCATAAAGGCGGGGTTGCAGGAGTTGCCCACCGCCTTGGCCAGGTCCTGGTCCAGGTGGCCCTGCCGCCTGGAGCAGTGGATGGTGTGGTCGGCCAGCTGGACGGAGCCGGAGCAGTAGAAGTGGTCGCTCTCGCTCACCAGCCCCTCCTCCAGGGCGGCGGCCAGCACCAGGGCCTTGAAGGTGGAGCCCGGCTCATACCGGGAGTCGATGGCCTTGCTGCGCCACTGGGTGTTCAGGGCGTTGGACTCGGCCTGGGCCTCCGCCTTGGCCATGAGCTCGCTGTCGGTGAGGTTTTCGGTGTTGGCCGCCTTCAGCTTCTCGAAAATGGCGGCGGCGTCCTCGCTAACCTGGCTGCTGAGCAGGTCATTTGTGATTTGGGAATAGCTGTTGGGGTCGAAGTCCGGGGAGCTGGCAATGCCCAGGATGGCCCCCGTCTTGGGGTCCATGGCGATGCCGAAGGCCCCGTCCTGCACGTCGAAGTCCCGGATGCCCTCGTCCAGCGTCTTTTCCAGGTAGGACTGGATGGTGGCGTCGATGGTGAGGGTCAGGTTGCAGCCATCCACGGCGTCTACATACTGGGCATAGGTGTTGTACCGCTCGGTGCCGCCGGCGGTCTTGTTGGTGAGCACCCGGCCGGGGGTGCCCTCCAGTACGTCGTTGTACACCGCCTCGATGCCGTAGGCCCCCCCCTCGCTGTTGACAAAGCCCAGGGCCTGGGCCGCCAGGCTGGAGTAGGGGTAGTACCGCTTGGTGCTGGGCAGGAGGTAGAGGTAGGCGCCCGTCTTGTTCTCCGCGATGTAGGTCCGCAGGGCCTCGGTGTCCTCCTCCTCAATCTTGGTTTTGATCTCCCGGTAAGAATATTTGGTGGCGTGGATCTGAGTGTTTACCCGCTCCCGGTCCAGGTCGGGCAGGAGGGTCATCAGGTCGTTGAGCACCTGCTCCTGCTTGGCGGCCAGGTTGGCCTGGTAGACTGCGCTGTCCAGTTCGTTGCCGTCGGCGTCCTTGTTGGGGACGCTCTTTACCAGGTCGTTGGGGGACAGGATCAGGCTGTATACCGTGGCCGACATGGCCATCACGTTGCCGTTCCGGTCGTAGATGTTGCCCCGCTGGGCGGAGATGGACAGGTCCAGGGCCTGCTGGTCGCTGGCCAGCTTCTGGTATTCGTCGTGGTGGACGATGGCGATGTCCCACAGCTTCCAGCCCAGGGGAATAAACATCACCACCCCGCACACCACCATCAGCACCAGGGTGCGGTGGAGGATGGACCGCTTGGAGTGGGTGCCCCGGGTGGCGCTGGTGGGGGCGCCCGTCCAGCTGATGCCCTGCTCGTAGCGGCTCCGGCCGGCCGGGCGGCCGCCCCGGCGGTTCCCGCCTGTGTTTGTGGGTCTGCTCATGGGCATATGCTCCTCCTTTGCTGAAAAAGGGCGCAAGAAAACCTCTTTCTTGCGCCCGAAATTCTCTATTTACCGGTAAGGCTGTGCGCTTTGACCCCGCCGGCCCGCATTTACTCTTATGTGCGGGTCAGCGGAAATATTCTATGATGCTGCCAAAGATATCCCCCACCCCGTCCACAATGCTCTGGAACAGGGAGGCCCCGCCGCCGCTCTGGTAGACGGTGACGGTGTCTGGGGCGGACAGGTCGATGTACACCACCTGCTCGTTGGTGGGGCGGACCATGGTGTCCCCCACCACCGCCTGGATGGTGGCCAGGTCGAAGACCTTCTCGTACTGGGCGGAGAGCTTGGCATTCTCGCTTTGCAGGCTGGACAGCTCCCGGCGCAGGGAGACCATTTCGTCGTTGGCCACCGTGAGCTGGGTGTAGCTGGTAATCAGCATCACCGCGAAGACAGCCACCGCCAGAAAGCCCACCACTGCGAAGGGCGCCACCGTCCCCGCCTGACGGACCTGGACTCTGGCCCGCTCCTGCTTCCGAACCTGCTGCCGCCGCTTGGGGTAGGGGGCCGGCGCCCGCTGGAGCTCCTCCTCCCGCCGGGGGGCCCGGACGGCCGAGCCGTCGTAGGCTGGGGCGTAGGCCACGCTGCCGTAGGTGCTGTATGCGGTTGTATTACGGCGGCGGTACTTGGCCATGACGGTGCTCCTTTATAGCTTCTCTGCCACCCTCAGCTTGGCGCTGCGGGCGCGGGGGTTCTCCTCTATCTCCTGCTCCGTGGGCAGGATGGGCTTCTTGTTCACCAGCTTGATGTCCGGGGTTCTGCCGCAGACGCAGACGGGAAAGTCCGGCGGGCAGGTGCACCCCCGGGCAAACTCCGCCAGGCCGGTTTTTACGATGCGGTCCTCCAGGGAGTGGAAGGTGATTACAGCCAGCCGCCCGCCCCGGTTCAGCCGGGGGACGGCCCGCCGGAGCAGGCGCTCCACACTGGCCAGCTCGTCATTGACGGCGATGCGGATGGCCTGAAAGGTGCGCTTGGCGGGGTGCTGCTTCTCCCGCAGGGCTTTCCCTGGCATGGCGCTTTTGATAATCTCCACCAGCTCCAGGGTGGTGGCAATGGGCTTGTCCGCCCGGCGGCGGACGATGGCCCCGGCAATCTGAGGGGCGTACCGCTCCTCGCCGTACTGGGCGATGATCCGGCGCAGCTCCTCCTGAGACCAGGTGTTGACCACGTCGGCGGCGGTGACCCCCTCCTCCCGGTCCATGCGCATGTCCAGGGGGGCGTCGGCCATGTAGGAAAAGCCCCGGCTGCCGTCGTCCAACTGGGGGGAGGACACCCCCAGGTCGAACAGCATCCCATCCACGCCGGGCAGGGACAGCCTGTCCAGTATCCCGTCCACCTGGTCGAAATTGCTGTGGACCAGCGTCACCCTGTCCTGCCAGGGGGCCAGACGCTCCCAGGCGGCGTCCAGGGCCGCCTGGTCCCGGTCTACGCAGAGGAGGCGGCCGGTGGTCAGCCGCCTGGCAATCTCCCGGCTGTGGCCAGCCCGGCCCAGGGTGCCGTCCAGATAGACCCCGTCGTGGCGGATGTTCAGCGCCTCGATGCACTGGTCCAGCAGCACCGGGCGGTGGGTATATTCATTCATGACACCTGTCCCATCGTTTCTCCGTTTCCCGCCGGAGGCGGGAAACCAGGGAAGTTCTTTTTGATTCTTTTTCTTTCAAGAAAAAGAATTCAGAACCCCAGCTCCGCCATGCAGGCGGCCATCATCTCGGGGGTCATTTCCTCCTCCTCCTGGGCGTTCCAGGCCTCGGCGGACCAGATCTCCGCCCGGTCGTGGACGCCGATGATGACGGTCTCCTTCTCCAGGCCGGCGTATTTACGCAGCTTCTGAGGGATCACGATGCGGCCCTGGCTGTCCGGCTCGCACTTGGCGGCGTTGGCAAACAGGCGGCGCATCCCCTTGGACTGACTCATGGGCAGAGAGGCAAATTTTTCGGTGAAGCGGTCCCAGGTGGCCTGGGGGTAGACCGCCAGACAGGCATCCACACCCATGGCCAGGTAGAAGGCGGAGCCCAGCTCCTCCCGAAGCTTGGCGGGGATGAACAGCCGGCCCTTGGCGTCGATGCTGTGCTCGTATGTGCCGGTCACGGTCCCTCACCTCTCCCCCACTCAGGCGCTGTATTTAGGGATTTTACTCCACTTTGCTCCACCGGGCTTTTTCAGTATAAGGCCTGCCAGCGTAAAAAGCAAGAGTTTTTTTCTGCCGTTTTTGTTTCAAAAACAGCGATTTTATCGAAAAACTTGCATTTTCCGCCTTAAAACATACGTTCTATTCCATTTTTTCGCCAGAGATTTTCCCTCTCTTATACAAGATATCCGGTATGCTTTCGGCATCCCCTTCCATATCTTGTGCCCCCCCGGGAATTTTCCTCTGCCGGACTGCCCGAATAAAGTGATAGAAAAAGTTCAGAATAAAATTTTCGACGAATTTTTTCTCGTGAAAAAGTCTTTGCCCGCCGGAAAAAGTGTGGTATACTTGAGGTACGCGCTGTCGAATTTTGGATCAAGGAGGAAGCGATATGCTGTTTACCAACTGGGAGGAACTGGAGCAGGCCTGTCTGTCCTGCCAGAAGTGCGCCCTGGCCGACACCCGCCACAACGTGGTATTTGGCATGGGCCCCAGAGACGCCGAGGTCCTGTGCATCGGCGAGGGCCCCGGGGAGAATGAGGACCTTCAGGGCAAGCCCTTTGTGGGCCGGGGAGGCAAGCTGCTGGATGACATGCTGGAGATGGTGGACCTGAGCCGGGAGAAGAACGTGTACATCGCCAACATGGTCAAGTGCCGCCCGCCCCAGAACCGGGACCCCCTGAACACCGAGCAGGAGGCCTGCATCGACTACCTGCGCAGCCAGGTGGCCCTTATTCGGCCCAAAATCATCATCTGCCTGGGCCGCATCGCCGCCTGCAAGCTTATTAAAGAGGACTTTAAAATCACCCGGGAGCATGGCCAGTGGTTTGAGAAAAACGGCGTGTGGATGACCGCCCTGTTCCACCCCGCCGCCATCCTCCGGGACCCCCGCCGCCGCCCCGAGACCTTTGAGGACTTGAAGGCCATCCAGGCCAAGATTCTAGAGGTCTGCGACCACACCTATTGAGAGAAGGCGGAATGTAAAATGGACATACAGTATGACCTGTCCGCCACCGAGCTGCTCAAAATCCTGGGCTATACCCAGCCAGCGGGCCGGGATTTTCTGGACGGGCTGAAGCGGGAGAAGCAAATCCCCCTGCCCCCGGTCTACACCGAATTTATGGAGCTGGCCTGGCGGTGCCCGATCTTTGCCACCTCCAATATCTGGACCGGCCAGACCCGTCCACGGATGTACTTTGACCAGATTCAGGAGCATGTGGACGATCTGAATGCCAATCAGAAGACCGTCAATGCCAGAAACCGCTATTACCCCTCTATACACACCCCTCGGGAGGAGTGGCCGGACACGCTGGACGATTACCTGATTATCGGCAGCGACTACAGCGGAGGTGACGCTGCCTTCGGTATCCGCAAAGCGGACCTGGGGCAGGAGGACCCGCCTATGTACTGGCGCAGCGAACGGGACCCCATCGCCAAGTGGCGGGAGGACAGGCAGAGGCTGTCCGGCTTTCTGCTGGAGGTGCTCTGGAATGTGCTGAGTGGGGCAAATTATGACACCGCAGAGCGGGCGCTTGAGCAGGCTGGCTGGCGGTTTGAGGAGTATTTTGACCCGCAAAAAGATGACTGGGTGGCATCCAAGGCCGTTTTGAAGAAGCATGGCATCCTCTATTCCAGCTTAAAGCGTTACAAATGTGACGAAGGCGGCAAGGTGTTCGGATGCTATGACAGGGACCTGAACGCGATCTTTGTAGGCATTCTGTCCGACGGCGAAATTGACCTGTACGCCATCAACCGGGTAGAGGCAGAAAAAATTTTGCTCGATATTGACGATTACGATGACCCGGAAGATGAAACCTGAGCTTTTCCGGTATGCTTTCGTCTTTTGAGGGCCATACTACCCTTGAGGTGATTGTATGGACTTGAACATGAACGCGGCGGTGACCTTCGGGGAGCTGCTGCAAAAGAACCCCCAGGCCTCCGCCTTCTACGACCGCTGCACCCCGGAACAGCGGAACGCCATCCTGCTCCAGCTGGGCCAGATGACCAGCCAGTCCCAGCTGCGGGCCTTTGTGGACAACCTGCCCAGCGCATCCCTGTAAACGCAGCGCCGCCCGCCCCCTGTGGGGCGGGCGGCGCTGTTTTCTACCCCCAGCCGCCGGTAAATTCCGGCTGGCAGTCGGTGTCCTGCACCACGAAAATCTCGTACAGGTGGGACAGGGCGTCCCAGGTGGCCTTATCCATACAGCCGGTTGCCGGCAGGCCGGCGGCCCGCTGCAGCCACCGGACGTTTTCCGCCGAGGCGGGGCCGTGGCTGCCGTCCGCCTCGCAGGGGGTGATCCCCTCAAAGTGCCTTGCCAGCACATTGAACATGGTCTGGGGGACGATCATATACTCCTTGCTGCTGCCCTCGTGGACCTGAACGCCCTCCGAGGGGAACACCCGGGTGGCCCGGGAGTAGCTCTCCCGGGACTGCTGTCTCAGCCAGCAGCTGTGGATGGCGTTCCAGGTGGCCTGGTCCACCACCCCGGTGACGGGCAGGCCCGCCTCCCGCTGGAAGCGCATCACCGCCTCCAGGGTGCGCTCGCCGTAGACCCCGTCCACCGCCAGCTCCGGCAAAAACTGATAGGTCTTTGAGAGCTGACGGAGCATATATTGCAGGCTGCTCACCGGTTTGGACAGCATCTCCCGCTCCAGCAGCTCCCGTCCTGCCGCGGTGTCTCTCATACCTTCACTCCTCTCTGTCCGTTCTGGCCGTCCATCTGACCCAATTCCAGCGGGCGGCCCTGATACTGGCCCATCCGGGGGGTGTCCCCCCACCGCTCCGCGCCCCCATCGGGCCAGTCCTCCGCCATCACAGGAAGGGCGTCCTCCCCCAGGGACTGGGCTCGCACCGTGTCCCGGCGGAGGAAGTAGTCCGCCAGGGCGAAGTTGCCGTAGATGGAATTCCAGGTGGTCTCATCCACATAGCCGTCGGGGGTGAGGCCCACCAGCTGCTGGTAGGTGCGCACCGCCTGGGTGGTGGCCGGGCCGAACTCGCCGTCCGTGGCTATGGGGGACAGGGAGTTGTCAAACTGGGCCAGCAGGGCCAGCATATACTGGAGGATGCCCACCTCGGGGCCGCTGTCCCCCTCCTCCAGAGGGCCGGGGAACTGGTACTGGACGGTGACAAAGGTCTGTCCCTGGCTCACCAGCTCGGCCAGCTGAAGGATTCCGGAGTGGATGTATACCAGCTTGTACCAGGTGGCCTTGCCCACAATGCCGTCGGGCGTCAGATTGAAGATGCGCTGGAAGGTGGTCACCGCGGACCGGGTGTCCTCCCCGAAAACTCCGGTGGCGGGGGAAATCTTGGGGATAGCCGGGTAGTTCTGGGATATCCGGTTGAGCATGGCCTGAACAATGACTACGTCCCGCCCTACAGCGCCCAGGCGCAGGGGTGTGCCGGGGTAGGAGTCGGTGAGGTCCTGAATGGGGGCGTCCACCACCAGCTCGATGTTGTCCCCATAGTAGTGGCGCAGGATCTCCATGGAATTTGCCCCCTCCTGGGCCAGCTCCTGGCTGCCCCACTGGGACAGGCCGTCGCAGGTGGAGGTGGTGCCGTTGCAGAACTTGGCGGCCAGGGGCTCCACAAAGCCCTGGCGGCGGATATAGTCGTTAAAAATCTCGTCCACCATCTGGCTGATGTTCTCAAAGATGTTACGTCCCCGAATAAATTTCTGGTCGTACTGGGTGGTGGAGGTGATTTGAAAATTATAGCCCCGGCTGGGGTAAAATTCTGTATACACCCGGTTCAGAGCGAAGGAGATGATGGCCAGTATATTGGCCCGGATGGCGGCCGGCTCCCAGGTGGGGTATATCTCACTGGAGGCCACGTTTTTCACATAGTCGGGAAAGGAGACGGTGACGTTCTCCGCCCACTGGTCGGGCAGGCCCATATGCACCGTGATGGTGCGGGGCACATATGGAAGGATATTCAGCACGGCGCCACCTCACAGGTTCTGGACCGGGATGTCCCGCTCGTCCCGCTGCTGAAGACTGCACAGCCCCTGGGGCAGGGGGATCAGCTCCATGTTCTGCACCGTCTCCACCCCGGGAAAGACCTGCACGTTCTCCACCTGGAGCATGGCGTACCCCGGCTGCTCCGCCCACACGGAGCACAGGGCGCAGGGCGCGCCGTCTCCGGGCAGGCCGTTGGGGGAGGTGCTCTCCGCCGGGACGGGGGTGTCGATCTGTATGGTGTTGATTTTTCCGCTGCTGTCGGTACACTGTATGGAGAGCAGCTTCCACTTGCCCTCCTCCCCCGGCGCGGCCACCACCACGGTGGCCCCCTCCAGGGGAATCTGCGCCTGGGAGGTGTACACCCGGACGCTTAAGGTTCCTGTTGCTTGCATTGTGATACCTCCTGAAACGGCGGACAGCCTCCGCCGCTTATCCCATCCTATGCGCTGGATACCCCCCGCGCCCCTGTCAGGTTTTCGTTGAAATGTATGCCCCGCCTGTGGTATAATAGAAAAAACGGAAAAGGAGTGAGTTGTATGGCACTGCCCCAGGAAAAGAGCTATACCTACGCTGATTTATTGGAATGGGAAGCCGACCCGATGCGCTACGAACTGTATGACGGTCAGTTGCGGGCACTGTCTGCACCAACCGACGTGCATCAACTGATCCTTACAGAACTTCTCACACAGATTCACACCCATCTGCGGGGAACATGCCGCGGCGTCTTCCCCGCCCCCTTTGACGTCCGCCTGTTTGAAAACAAGGGGGATCATCCTCAGGATGTAAAGACGGTGGTGCAGCCCGACCTCTCTATTGTATGCAAAAAAAACGGCCAGGTGGATGGCAAGGGCATCCACGGTGCGCCCGATCTGGTCGTTGAGATTCTGTCCCCCTCCACCAAGCAGTATGACTGTCTGGTGAAATACAAGCTATATCAGCAGGCGGGAATTCGGGAGTATTGGATTGTAGACCCGGACAAAAAGCTGGTGCTGGTCTATACATTGGTGGAAGGTCAGTATTACGTCCCCGAGGTCTACACTGCCAGGGACTCCGTGCCGGTGGGGGTGCTGGAGGACTGCGCCGTGGACCTGACAGCTGTATTTCCAGAGGAATAACTGCAAGCGGGGGCGTTCTGCTCCCGCTTTTGCCCTCTTGCATTACCCACATATTTATAGTAAAATAAGGCAATATCAGCCTGTTCCCGTATTCCCGCCCCTCCGGGGCGGGAATACGAAACTGTCGGTCCAGCCGCCGGGAAAGGGAGGAATCGCATCCATGAGCATGACGGCCGTAAAATCAGTGGACCCCCGCAGTCCCGCCCGCCGGGCCGGGGTCCGGGTGGGCGAGACCCTCACCCACATCAACGGCCACCCCATTGTGGACGTGCTGGACTACAAGTTTTACAGCTACGACCCCCGGCTGGAGCTCACCCTGAAAAGCCCGGAGGGGACAGTCCGCACCCTGCGGGTGCGCAAGTCCGAGGGGGAGGACCTGGGGCTGGAGTTTGAGACCTACCTCATGGACCGGGCCCGGTCCTGCGCCAACCACTGCATTTTCTGCTTTGTGGACCAGATGCCCCCGGGGATGCGCCCCTCCCTCTACTTCAAGGACGATGACGCCCGCCTGTCCTTCCTGCTGGGCAACTACCTCACCCTCACCAACCTCTCCCCCCGGGAGGTACAGCGGATTATCGACCTGCGCATCTCCCCCATCAATGTATCCGTCCACACCACCGACCGGGCGTTGCGGGCAGAGATGCTGAAAAACAGGTGCGCCGGGGAGGGCATCGACATCATGGAGCGGTTCGCCCGGCACGGCATCACTATGAACTGTCAGATCGTCTCCTGTCCCGGCGTCAACGACGGCCCGGCGCTGGACAAGACTCTGAATGACTTGGCGGCCATGTTCCCGGCGGTGAACAGCGTTTCAGTGGTGCCGGTGGGGGTGACCAAATACCGGGAGGGGCTGTACCCCCTGAAAACCTACACCCGGGAGACCGCCGCCGCTCTCATCAATCAGGTGGAGACCTTCGCCGCCGGGCATCTGGAGGCCCACGGCACAAGGCTGGTGTGGTGCTCCGACGAATTTTACCTGTTGGCCGGGCGGGAGCTGCCCGGGGAGGACTATTTCGAGGACTTCACCCAACTGGACAACGGGGTGGGGATGCTCACCCTCCTCAGCCGGGAGTTTGGCCGGGCCCTGGACCTGATGGAGGCGGAGGAGATGGCGGGAGCTGTCCCCTTTTCCATCGCCACGGGGGTGTCCGCCGCCCCATTTTTGGCAAAATTGGTGGCCCAGGCCAGGGAAAAATGTGGTACAATAGAGGGGAAGGTCTACCCCATCGTCAACCGCTTTTTCGGGGAGACCATCACGGTGGCCGGGCTGGTCACCGGAGGGGACCTGATTTCTCAGCTCCGGGGGAAGGAGCTGGGGGAGCGCCTGCTTATCCCGGCCAGCATGCTCCGGTCCGGGGAGAATGTTTTTCTGGACGACGTGACCACCGCCGATGTGGAGCGGGAGCTGGGGGTGCCGGTGGTCCCCGTGCCCCAAGACGGCTATGAACTGCTGGACGCCATTTGCGGCGTGGAGCTCACTCCCGAGACCCAGCGTCTGGCCTGGGAGAATGAGGAATTTTATCGGTATAATCCGTAGGGGCCCTCCATGTAGGGGCGCACATTGTGCGCCCGCCTCTCACCGGCCAGGTCTCAAAAAAGCGGGCGGACAATGTCCGCCCCTACAAAAGCGTTTTCAAATAAAGGAAGTGACCATATGAAACCCTTAGTAGCCATTGTGGGACGGCCCAATGTGGGCAAGTCCATGCTGTTTAACAAGCTGTGCGGACAGCGGCTGTCCATTGTAGAGGACACCCCGGGCGTCACCCGGGACCGGCTGTATGCCCAGTGCGAGTGGCGCAACCGCGTCTTTGACATTGTGGACACCGGCGGCATTGAGCCGGGGACCGATGATCAGATTCTGTCCTTCATGCGGGAGCAGGCAGAGATTGCCATCGGTACCGCCACGGTGATTGTCTTTGTCTGCGATATTAAAACCGGCATGACCGCCTCTGATCAGGAGGTGGCCAATATGCTGCTGCGCTCCGGCAAGCCGGTGGTGCTGGCGGTAAACAAGGCCGACCAGACCGGCCGGGAGAACCCGGACATTTATGAGTTCTACAACCTGGGGCTGGGCGACCCCATCGCTGTCTCCGCCGTCCACGGCCACGGCACCGGCGACCTCCTCGATGCCTGCTTTGAATACTTCCCCCCTGAGGACGGAGAGGAGGAGGACGAGGACGTTATCAAGGTGGCCGTTATCGGCAAACCCAATGTGGGCAAGTCCTCCCTGGTGAACCGCATTCTGGGTGAGGAGCGGGTGATCGTCTCCAATGTCGCCGGCACCACCCGGGACGCGGTGGACAGCTACTTTGAGAACGCCAAGGGCAAATTTTTGTTCATCGACACCGCCGGGATGCGGAAGAAGTCCAAGGTGGACGACCGGATTGAGAAGTTTTCCGTTCTCCGGGCCACCATGGCTATTGAGCGCAGCGACGTGTGCCTTATCATGATTGACGCTCAGGAGGGGGTCACGGAGCAGGACACAAAAGTGGCCGGGCTGGCCCATGAGGCGGGCAAGGCGTGTATCATCGTGGTCAACAAGTGGGATGCCATCGAGAAGGACGGCAAGACCATGGACAAGATGCGCCAGGACGTGATGCGGG
>CAJUFJ010000027.1 GCA_910585815.1 uncultured Oscillospiraceae bacterium
TTGCGCTGCAAGCCTTTCCTCTAAAACTTCGGGATATTCTTTTCTTCGGGATAATCCTGACAGGGTGAGCCCCCGCAGATGATATCCACAGGCGGCAATTCTGCCCCGTCCAATTTAGTGATGTCCCCCACATGGATCATGCCGGGGAAATGGTGTTTTGTTACTTCGATGGGGAAGGCTTCGATTTCGCTGGCCCACACAGGCGTGATTCCGTTGCGAACCGCCGCCAGGGGGAAGCCGCCGATGCCATCGAATAGGCTCCCCATAGTGAGCGTTACCCCATTGTCATCCCCATTCCTTCCGTGGGAGTAAAGTCTGCGGAAAGAATTTTCAGTGTGCTGATCCGACGCACAGGAATGCCGGACTCCTCAGCAAGTTTTCGCTCCCCTTCCATACCGGGACTAATTCTGTCCCCGCACAGCCACAGCTCATCACACAGCTCCAGCATCTGGTTTCCCATATCGATCCCCAGTTGACGTTCTGCCGGATCATTATCATTTAGCATCTGGGGATACAGCAGATGGGGTGCGAAGGGGGTGACGTCCTGTGCAATGGCATAACGGCACGCCTGGCGTGCGAAGTCGAGATTTTGCGCCACATCCCCAGACAGGGGCGAGGCAATGTATACCAATTGATTCATATTTGTGTTTTCCTCCTTATTTTGCTGCTGCCTGCACAACGGTTCGGGTAGTGTTGACAGCGGCCTGAGCGGTGTAGACGGCGCTCATGATATTGGCCCTGGTGGTGGTGTCCAGGCCGAAGGTCCCGGCGATCCTGGGTACCTCTCCTGCGGAGAGCATGAGACCCAGTCCCAGCAGGGCATGTTCCCGGAAGACTATCAGGCCCGCCACCAGGATTGTGGATTGCAGGAAAGCTGTCAGGCACAGACCGATGACCTGCTTGATCCACTGGGTAAATCCATCTATATATCCTCTGGGAACGCTGAACATGTACAGACTCCCCACCGCAATCTGGATGAGCAGGATGCCGCCGCGTTTCAGGTTAGCGAAAAAAACCTTGATTACAGCGTAAGCCATCATGATAATGCAGAACAGGAGCATGATCGGGCTGGTGAGGACACTCATACCGAAGTCAGGTGCGCCCACCATATCCGCAAGACTTTCCACGTTCATCAGCTCCTCAATGATCTGCTCCCCTACAGTCCCGATGCTGGTTCCGTACCCGGTCAGACCCACAGAGAAGGTCCCCTGCAAGGATACCGACAGGGAATAGAGCCGCACAGGTACCACAGTAAACAGGCTGACCGCCATAAAGCCCTTGATGGCATTGAGGGCTGTCTGCCGGAGGTTTCCCCGGCCGGTGGAGTATTCAATGCCGAATTCAAAGCCAGAGACCACAATGCTGACGCCGAACAGCGCCCAGCCCAGCTGGGAGAAAAGCAGGACAATGGCCTTCACCCAGTCCAATTCAAACAACTCTACGCCCATATTGCCCATAACAGCGAAAAAGTTGCCAAGAAAGCCCACCATTTGCCCATAGAACCATTCAATCAGGTTATCCATGATGGTGGATGCTACAAAATCAAAGACAAATATCGCAGATCACCTCCTGGCACTTCATTGCATGGTCTGTTCCGTCTGCCAGGCAGGGGCCTGCCGCTCTTTCAGCTGCTCCTCCGTATAGCAATAGATCAGTTCTTCACGACACAGCCTGGCAAGGATCATCCTGTTCTGCCCGATTGGGATGTCTGTCACTTCGAATTCCGCCCCCCAGCCATCCTGATACTGGTACTCCAGCTGACGGGTAAAAACATCCCATTCTTCATCTGTCAATTCAGCGGTGGTTTCCAGGTCAACAACCGCATAAGCAGTTTCACCTACCGCACAGACACTCAGTCGGGCCGCCCGGATTTTTTGCTTGACAGCATGGTCCATCTCCCGGTCACTCGGCCAGGAGAAAAACTTCATCAGATCAATGCTGGAGGACGGCTCAGAATGGAACGCACGCAGAGCGTCGAGTATATTTTGCGCGAATGCAGCGGAGTGATCGTAGAGACATTCAGGGCTCCAGTATTCTTCGATTTCTCCAATGCTTACCCAGATGGGTGAGAAAATTCTCGGGTACTTTTGAGAATGTGCCACTTGTTCGTTCATCTTCCACCTCACAGTCCAATGATGCCCCAGATATAGTTGGGCGCGGTCAGAGTAAAGACCAGACAGGCAAAGAGGATCACGGGGCCGGTCCACTCGAACTGGCCATGCTTTTTATAGTCGAAATAGGCCATCCCTAACTTGGTGAAGAAGGCGATGGCCAGGACCATGTCCAGCGCGGGAAAGACTACGTTTTCAACCACGGTCTTGATCTGGTCCGCCGCGTCAGTCCAGGTGCTCTCCACAGCGGAGGCCACATCCCCGGCAGCGAGAGCGGGGGCACAGCAGAGGGCTGCCACCACCATGGCGGCGGCAAGGATACGGAACATTTTCTTGGATTTCATCTTGATTTTCCTCCCTGTATTTATATTGGATTTACAGAAGAGGAGCCGCCCTTGACAGGCGGCTCCCCATTCAGCATGGACAGACCGGCTCAATAGCCGGTGCGGGGTAGGGGCTCGGCGGGCTTGTAGACTCTGGTGACCCATCTGCTGGTGGCCATGATCCACTGACCATTATAGATGCCGCCTACGTCCGCCTGGTTAACGAACTGAGTCCCTCCGGTAAGCCAGGAAACCACATTGCAGTACACCATTGGCGCTTCCACCTGGCGGAAATTGCCGGGAACAACGCCGAAGGAGACCATAAACTCGGTGATATACTCATTGGAGGCCAAACCCAGGGCGGAAGGAGAAGCGTCCAGCATATAGTGCCGCGTGGTGCTCAGATTGTCGTACATAGTGCGATACTCGCCGTTAAGATTGGTTTTAAACACGATCTTGTAATTCCCCTGCACGTTGTAAGTGCCGGTGGCGATTTTGTCCAGCCGCACCGCCTGGGCAGGCAAGGTATCCCGCCAGTAAAAGCTGGTGAGCGCGGTGGTGGAATTGTTGGCGATGCCGGAGAAATTATAGCGGAGCTGTTGGCCGGGCATGACCTCTACGAAACCGGTTTTCTTAATGGAGACATTGGTATACAGGGCCTTGTTGGTCATGGCCGTCTTGACAATCTGACCGGCATGCTCAATCTCCACATCAATGGGAGTTTTGTCTAAACCATAAAACTCGGCAGCCTTGGATTCAATCACCTTATACCGGCCCAAGGGCAGCGGTCTGGACACGGCCACGCCATTTTTCCCGGTACGGATGGTGTCCACAAGATTGCCTGTGCGGTAGTGATATATCTCGAACTCCGTGTTAGGGATGGGTGTGCCAGCGGGCCAGCCGTTCATGGAGTTGTAGTCCTCGGAGGTCTTGGTGACCTGAATCTGTCCAGTGATGGCAGTGTTTTCCCAGGTGATTTCTGTGGTGGTCCCGGCGATGACATTTACGGTCTTCAGCTGGGTATCCACCAGATATCCGTCATTCTCCAGCTCCCGCAGGTAGTAGCGGCCAGCCCCGGGCAGATCGTCAATGTGGACATACCCCCTGTCATCGCTGCTGTACTGCCCGATGGGATTCTTGTCCGCATCGTAGAGCAGGAAGGTTACTCCGTAGAGCCCCTCCTTGGTATCGCTGTCAATTTTGTGGATAAGGATACCGCTCAGAGCTTTGTTGGTCACCACCAGCGGCGGCGTGGCTTTCCCGGTTTTCACCTCGAAATAGTGGGGGGTGCTGTCCAGCTTGAACTCCTTCGGGCACTTTGTTTCCACCGCATAATAGCTCCCGGCTTCCAGTGTGACAAAGACCCGGCCATCTTTCCCGGTAGTGACAGTATCCACCAGAGCGTCGTCCATGCGGCGGATTTCAAAGGTCACGTTGGGTATGCGCTGTTCCTCTTTCCCCTCCACGCCTTGATAATCTCCACTCCGCCTACGGGGTCGTTATAAAACCACAAATGCTGGGTGTCATCGCCGGGGTTGATAACT
The DNA here is from genome assembly GCA_910585815.1 of uncultured Oscillospiraceae bacterium. Lineage (GTDB taxonomy): Bacteria > Bacillota > Clostridia > Oscillospirales > Oscillospiraceae > Lawsonibacter. Next base: position 3,979 of record CAJUFJ010000027.1, read on the forward strand.
ACCGTCTGGCTGCGAGTGTTGGGGTCGATAGTGAAGCCGTCAATGCTGGCCACCTCGGTGCAGATGACGGTTCCTGTGATATTGGAAAGGATGATCTGGCCCTCGGAATTAGTGAAGTACAGCCCATTGGAGGACAGCTTGCCGCCCTCGGCGTCCACCACACGCCCATCAGCATAGGTGATTTTGAATTGTACCCCGGCCAGGGGCGTTTTCTTATCCGCCCCGGAGAGCTTGTGGATAATCAAATTCCCGGTTTTGTGGTTGATAAACTGAAGCCGCACCGTCTGTCCGGCTTTCACCACGGCGGTTTGGGCCACATCGTCCAGCAAATAGCCCGATTTTGCCCTGGTTTCTTTGACTACCAGTGTGGTATTGGGGGTGATGGCGTCTATCAGGAAAGTGCCGTCCAGCCCTGTCACGAACTTTCCGTTGGCGTCGCCCACCAGCATACCATCAGACTTGGTGACCAAAAACTCAACGCCGCTCAGGGGTTCGCCGTCATCGCCCACTTTCGTCACCAGGAGCGCACCCTTGGAGCTGTTGCCAAAATAGACCTGTACCACCTCCTGCTCCTCGCCGGAGAGGTAGACGGTCTGGGGCGGTGTGTCGATTACATGGTTCCCATCACTGGACAATTCCTCGATGATATAGGTGCCTTTTTTCAACCCGGTTGCTGTAAAAGAACCATTGGCCGAGGTACGAAAAGTGCCAATCACGGTGCCGCCCGTGCCGGAAGTATTGCCGGAAAGATACCTGATCTGGAACACCGCTCCCTCTATGGCCTGATTGGGGTGCTGCCGGTCATACTTCCAGACACAGATAGCAGACAGGGGCCGGTTGCGGAAGCGAAAGGTGTGCCCCTGGCCGGCAGCTACAAAAGCTTCCTGTGTGTCGGGGTCGGCCTTGGCAAAGCCCTTCAGCGGCTCCAGCTCCTGCACACGAAACCAGCCGTCCCGCAGGCCCAGCTCGCCCATCTCCGGCCCATTCAATTCAATTCGGCCATTTTCATCCGTGTAGAATGTCCCCAGGTCGTTGATCTCGCCGGTACTGGTGTGGTTGGAGCTGTACCACACCCGGAAGGGTACATTGGCCAGCGGCTCAAAGGTGACCGCGTTCTCCTTGATAATCTCAATAACCGGCCGCCTGTGATTCTCGAAATACACCTTGTGGTCGCGGTTGGGGTACAGGGTGACAAGCTGCGGATCGGCGTCCTTGAGGTAGGGCGAAGGCACGGACTTTTCCGAAATTTCATATATTCCGGGCAGCAAATTGGACAGCGTGGCTTTTCCCTCGCTGTCCGTTTTGATCTCGTCCACACTGTGGCCGTCCGCCGCCTTTACCAGAAAAACGGTATCCTTAATCGGGGTGCCATCGTCCGCGTCATTTTTGTAAACATACAAATTGGGCCGCTTCTGGTTTTCCAGACAGATGGTGCTGGTCTTGCCCGGGAACAGCTCCACATGGTACTCCCGCAGGTCGATGATGTGATTGGATACTGTAGCGGTTTCTTTCAATGAGTACACACCAGGCTCCAAGCCCTCCCACAAAATCTCGCCCGTGGCCGAAGTGGTGCGGTCCAGATACCGACTTCCATCCTCGATTTTCGCCAGGCGGAAGGAGACCCCCGCCAGCGGTGAGCCGTCTGAGCTGGTTTTTAAAAGGTGGAGGGAAGGCAGCCTACTATTAGTAAATACAAACTGCGCGTCCTCGTTGGGTTTCAGCTCAATGATGCGCTGGGCGTCGTCGATCACATAGCCGGGGCAGTCCAGCTCTGTTACCACCGCCGCGCCCGCAGGCAGCTTGGACAGGTCGATGGTCCCGTCCTCCAGCGTGGTCATCTCCACCGGGCCCCAGCTCCCGTCTACCGCCTCCAGCTTGAACCTTGCGTTGGGGATGGGCTTGGAGAGGTCGGCGCTGTCCACCTTGATGAGGTGGATGCCGGGTTTTACGTCGTTGAAGAACAACAGCTCCTTGATGCCATCCCCGGCGTGGAGCTCCACCTCCTGGGGGGTAGTATCCAGAATCAGCCCGTCATTGCCAGTATCTACCTCGAAGGCGCGATAGGTGCCAGGCTGAGCGTTGGTAATCAGAATCTCACCCACTGCGTTTGTCTGAAAATTGCCCAGAAATTCGCCGTCCCGATAGACTGCGAAGGTAACCTCGGGCAGCAGGATCATATTTTTCCGATCATATTTGATGATGCGCAGGCCGGGCAGCTCCTTGTTGACGATAGTGGCTGTGGACTCCTCGCCGGAGACCACAGCCACGGTCTGGACGGTGTCGGTCTCAGCGATCCAGCCCTCGATACCGGCCACCTCTTTCACCTCATAGCCGCCCGGCTTCAGATTGTCAAAAACCACCGCGCCCCCAATCTGGGTTTTGCCGGTGATTACCTCTCCGCTCTCGATGTGCTTGATCTGCACCGTCACCCCGTTGAGGGGGGCGCCGGTGTTGGACAGCTTCTGCACTCTGAGAGAGCCATAAGGGGCGTTCCAAAAAGTCAGCTTTGCCACCTTGTTATATTCCACATCGGCGTGCTGGGTGGTGATGTTGGGGAGAAGATGATATTGGGGCGGGATCTCCTCGGTCACGGTGTAGTGGCCCTCCAGGGTAAGTGGGATGGTGATCGTCCCGTCGGGGCCGGTGGAGTAGGAGCCCAGCTTCCGGCCCACAGGGTCATAGACGGAGAAGACCGCCCCCTCCAGAGGCATCTCGGTACCCTCCTCCAGCTTGGTGATCCGCAGCGCCGTTTCATCCGGGATTTCCTCCTCCGGGGAATCGTGGTAATTGCTGACGGCAGCCAGTTCCATGCGCTGGTTGTTGTCCACATCGCAGATGTAGTTCTGCAAATTGCCATACTTGTCCTTCTCCGCACAGACAGCGTACATGACAGCGTACTTGGCCACCGAGGCGGTCAGGGAGAGCTGGACGCTGCCTGTCTCTCCCTTGATGCTGTCCACGGGATAGAGCACCTTAAAGCTGCCCAGCGAGCCATCTGTGATTACATCGGTGATATCCTGGTTGTCCATATCCACAATGCGTGTCCCGGCAGGGACACTGCCGGGATCGGAAAAGGCCACGCCGACCTTGAGACCGTAGACAAAGGTCTCGCTGCGCAGAGTAAAGACCTGCTGCTTGTACTGTCTGCCGTCTACCGTTACCGGGTAGGCCACCGATTTGTCCGGGGTGGCGGTGAGCTTGGGCTCCAGCATGTAGTTGTAGGTGGTACCGCGCTGGTAAATGGTTTTGGCCGCATGCAGCACCCGGTTGGCAATCTCCTGGTCTGCGGCGCTCAGGCCGGGGGCCACTTTCAGATTATTGATGTTCCATGCGGGCATGAGATAGCACCACAGGGCCATTTTAGTGGCGTAATACGCTTGATACTTGTCATCCAGATTCAGGCCCTCCAGGCTGTAGTGGGGATAGCCGTTACAGATGATACCCACCACCTTGGGATCGCTGGCCTTCTCGTTGGCCAGATACTTGATGCTCTCGCCAGGGCCCACAGTCTGGGGGACGCCAAAGAGGTCCGGGTTGACGCAGTAGGCTGGTGTTTCTCGGATATAACCGTTTGCGGTCTTGAAGTTGTAATAGGTGTATTTCTGCTTCCTGACGCTGCCGTTGATGGACAGGTAGCCAATCTCGTGGTCTCCGTTGAAGATGTCCACCTCACCCAGGGCCTCGTCCTCACTGGAGGCGGCGAAGGAGGAGATGGGCAGGATGCCCAGGAGCATCACGAATGCGAGGAACAGGGAAAGAAACCGCTTTTTCATAGACATACCTCCGAATAAAATGAGCGGCCCCGGCATTTCTGCCGGAGCCGCCTGATGATAGGGTCTATTGTGTCGTTACAGGGTCTGGAGCCAGGCCATGTAGTCCTGGGCTCTCTTGATCAGGATTGCCATGTCTCCTCTGGTGATGGTATCACCTGTCAGGGCTTCTGCCGGGATCAGTTCCAGTTCCGCCGCCTTGTCGCAGGCGGTGTCATAGTCCCAGCCGTCCCGTTCCAGCCAGCGGAGGATGACGGCGCAGGCCATTTGAGGAGTCGCCGGGTCGGATGGGGCGAAGATGCCTTCTCCGTAGCCGGCCATGATGCCGTTGGAGGCGCACACGCCCACATAGGTCTTGGCCCATTTCGGGACGTCGTTGAAGTTTGCGTCGCACAGTCTGGCATAGAAGTCACGCTCCCAGGCGATGTGCTCCGGGTTGATGCAGATCTGGCTGACAAGGACGGCCATTTCGGCGCGGGTCAGGTTGTCGTTCAGGTGCAGGTCGCCGTTCTCATCCCCTGCCATAAGCCCCTGGGCCTGCAGGCTCGCGGCGGCAGTCTCCTGTTCGGTGGGGACCTCGGCGGCCAGGGCGGCAGGGGCGCTGACAGTAAGCAGGATGCTGGTGGCCAGGGCGATCATCATATTTCGGTTCATTGTTTTTCCTCCTTCGATAACATTGGGCTTTGCAAGTCCAATGATACGGGAAGAAAGGTCAAAAGTCCAGCAAAAGAGAAGCTTCAAAGCGGAGAAAAACGGGGGTGAAAACGAAGCATATTACCGAACCTCAGCACCCTGGACGCACCATCGCTGCTCCCGCTGATCGCGGACGCAGGTGTATAGGGTGATCATATTATTGGTGGAGGGGGCAAGGGCGCTGCGATCTGTCTCGGCCACCTTGGACACGCTGGTAACGGCATAGGTGCGTGTGCCCAGCCGGGTGGTCAGGGTGATTTTGTCGCCCATCTCCAGGGTATGGATCTGTCCGAAATGGTTGGTCACACCTCGGTTATGCGCGGCCAATGCCACATTGCCATCCCAGATGGAGGTGTCCTCAAAGTGTCCCGCCCCCTTCTTCAGCGCGGCGCTGTCCGTACCCTGATAGATCTTGACGTTCAGGCCAATGGCGGGTATCTTCAGCGTACCCAGATGCCCCCCGGTGTAGTAGAGATCGTCTGTCACCTTGGTGTAGCCGCCAGGGCCGGTCACCGTCACGGTAGATGAGCCGGGGACAAAGATGGAGCCGCTGGAACTTCCACTGCCCATGGCGGGAGGCTGGATTACGCCGGAACCGCCGTTGATGACAGCCCCGGAGACAGGCTGATAGCCCGGGGCCAGATTGGGCGTCAGGGGTGTGCCGGTGCTCAGCGTGTCGGCACTGTAGCTGCCGAAACCGGGTGGGATGAGGGCGGCGTTCTTGCTCACGTCCTCATTCTTCATGGCGCCGCTGTCAGCGGTATGCACCACCTCAAAGGACGAAGGTTTGCCATACTCCGGGGTGCTGGGGGCATTGATGCTGTACTCCAAAGGCCCGGCCGCGCTGGCGGGAATTGTGAGGGCCAGGGACAGGCATAGGGTCGAGAAAAAAACGGTAAACTTTCTCATTCGGTCTCCTCCTCGTTTTCTTTACGGTGTTTCAAAAACAGGGCGACTCCAATCCCGGCTCCGCCCACAGCAATGACGCCCAGAGGGATGAGGATCAGGGGCCAGTTGAAGCTGGCCGGAGTCTGAGTATCAGGGGTGGGCTCCGGTTCAATCGGCTTGAGCGGCGTACCCTCAAAGATGGCCACATACCGGGTCTTGTTCAGGGCGATCCGGCTGACAGAGCCGGCGTAATCAGCAATGACGGTGTAGCCTTTGACGTAGCTGCTGGTAGCGGAGCCGGTATAGGTGGCCACTGCGGTGTAGCGGTCGCCCACTGCGTAGCCGTCCATATTTGCGGTGTTGTCGGTCTGCCAATTGATATTCTGGAGGGTCAAGGTACGCCCGCCGTCCTGGATGGTCTTGGGGATGTTAGCGGTGTCCTGACTGGCCAGATTGGGGTAGCTGCGGGTGGCGGAGACATCCTTGGTGGAGCTTCCATACCCGGCCACCTCAATCTGGACCGTATCCAGCTGGAGGGCCAGAGTTCCGGTGAGACCATCCTCGGTGACAAACTCTTTCTCAGTGGGCAGCAGAGCCAGAACAGACTCCATATCCTTGCTTTTGCTGGGGATGGAGACTGTCTCGGTGTGATACCGCTCCTCATACTCCGGGGTCTCCTGCTTGAGCAGGTCCACCAGCGTATAGCGGAACCCCTCCTGCTCGAAGTCGGACCGGGCAATGCCGGCAGGGTCTTCCTCCGGGCTCAGGTCATAGATTTTGCGCACCTCAGCGCCATCCTCGCTCCTGATAACGGAGGTGGGATAGCAGGCCGGGCTGGGCGGCGGAACTGCGGCGTAAGCGGTGGGGGACAGTGTCATGGTCAGAATCAGAGCCATGGCGCACAGGGCGGATAATTTTTTCATCATCGTTCACTCCTTATCACATTGACATTGAAGGTGCGGGGGGTGCTTCCTGTTCCTGGTGCCGCTGGGGAAGCTGTTCCAGCGCCTGCTGGTATGCGGCCACAACCGCATCACTGAACTGCTGGTGGAACTCCTTGGTGCAGGGAAAACAGATATCCCTGTAACCGTCTCTGCCCTTATAGCTGGGCATAGAGACAAAGGGGCCGTTCTCACTGTCGATTACCTTGACTCCCCGGATGGCAAAGCAGCCGTTCAGAGTCACCGAGGCATTGGCCAGCACATTTCCGCTGGTACTCACGGAGTAGATCTTCACCTCCAGCTCCATGGGGAGTGTCCCTTGGGCAGGGGCGCTCTGATGCGTGGTTTTGTTGCTCATAATCTTTTCCTCCTTACATTTTCTTATGGTCAAGCCACTCCTGGGTGCGGCGAACCAACATTTTATATTCCCAATAGGTGAGCTCCAGCGGGACAAAGTGTCCCTTCCTGATTCCGTCTACCCGGTATTTGGATATGACGGGGTAACAGAAGGACTGTTCCGGCGCGGGATAGCGGCGCTTCAGCTCCGTGGGAGATATCCAGCCGGCGCCGGACAGGTACAGCCAGCGGACGGCGGATTCCGGAATGCCTGGGACGTCAGGCCACAGGCGCTTGCCCTTCAGCCGCTGTTTGGAGGTGTTCCGATTTCCGGGGACGGGGACCAGCATGTCCGTGGCGAGACAGTAGCGGATATCCAGACAGGACACTAATTCCCTGGCCAAAGAGATTACGCCCTCCTCCTTTTTCCAAAGGGGGAGGGCGAGGAAGTCCAGAACCAGCGTGTTTTCCCAGGTGGTAGAGCCGGTATTGGTGGACAGGCGGCGCACCAGCTCCACATCTTGCTCCCCATTACTGAGGCCGAAGACCTTGACGGAGCTGTCCGGTAGGGAGCGGTACTGCTCCAACGCGTCCCGCCAGTCCAGGAAGCGGGACTGACGCCAGCCCTGTTCACCCTGGGGATCATAGCCCAGCCGCAGGTCATCTATTGTATAAAAGGATAACTTCAATCCATTCACCTCTCATTGCATTATAAAGCCATCTGCGACAGGGCCGCAGTTCGGCTCTTGATTGGGACCACGAAGCTCCTCCAGCTTTTCCCGCGCCCAGTCCGGCAGATACTGCTCATCCAGCACCCCCAAAAAGTCATCCCGGTTCCAGCGGGTCTTCTCACCGTCGCCCAGACAGGTGGCATAGACCGCACGGCCTCTGGACTCAGGAGAACATCCAAAGCCACCCTCGCCATACCAGAGCATGTTTTTGGGGGACCAGAAGCTTTCCCGCAAAGTGTGAGGATTCATCACCAGCACCTTGTCCTTGAAATCCTGTTCATGCCGCTTACCAACACAGTGCTCCAGGCCGAACAACCCCAATACCTGGTACGCTTCTCGGACCTGACCGATGAACCCCTCCAAAAGCTGGGCGGCGGTGTCCACCGCATAGCAACAGTTATATTTGCCATCCGGGGGCACAAACGTCCCCTGACCCCACTGGTAAATTGCGTCGCTGACCAGATGTCCGCAGGCAGACTTCTTGAGTTCTTTCAGGGAATTGGCGAGGACGAAGTTTACCCGCTTAAAGCCGAACTCCTCCAGTACAGACTGGGCGCTGCCCTCTTTCAGTACCCCACTGGATTCATCGAAATGCTCCTGAACGGCCTGTTCTATGGCGCGTGCGCAGCGGACATTCTCCCGAAAGCTGTCCTCATGCATCTGTGTTTCCTTTTGGCGTCTGGCCTCCGCCCTGGAGTTAGGGTAGAGGTAGAGAAAGTCAGCTTCCATAGATGATATCCTCCAGTATCATGTGTTCTTCCAGCTCGCCCAGACAGCTCCCTGCATCACCGAAGATGTCCAGCAGCTCGAGAGGCACATCCCGCAGGTCATAGCGGTAGCCGGCTGCCGAGATGATCACAGAGCCAGACGCCTCATGCACCTTGGCGCACAGCTTGGCATCCTCCGGGATGCCCGCCTCCTGGCGCAGGTAGCCGGGCAGATCAATGGATTCCTCCTCCAATGCGTCATAGGGGCAGCCACTTTCTTCGCAGTTCTCGCAGGGGCCGCAGACTTTGGCCAGATGCGCATACAGCTCCTCTGCCGTATTGTGGAGCTGCTTCGCCACAGAAATCAGTTCAGGTGCGGTCAGTTGTCCCTTCAGCAGGACCAGAGCGTAGCCCAGCGTATGCAGCTCCACCTTCTCACCGTAAGGAATATGACTCAGATTCAGGGCAGCGGTAGGGATTCGGAGCCCCTGGGGGGCGGATTCACAGATGAATTTCATATCGTTTTCCTCCATATCAGTCGAATAAATTGATTTGTCTGGGCAGATACAGTCCACGCTCGTCCATGTCGTAGTTGGCAATGAAGACCTCGGAAAACTGGCAGTTGGGATCATATCGCTGTTTGATGTTGTTCAACCTGGTTACCGCCTCAATCTGGATGCCCGGGGCGTTGTAAAGGTCACGGACAAAGGCGTCGTCATTGTATGACAGCAGGAACTTTCCATCTATGTCCAGCAGAGCATCCCGCAGGCGGATGTGATCCTTCTCTGTAAATCCACCCTCCCCAATGTTCTGGTAATACCCCTCAGTGGAGTGATAGGGCGGATCGCAGTAAAACAGGCTGTCCTCCCGGTCGTAATGGTGGATGAGCCGTGCAAAGTCCTGATTCTCCACCACTACATCCTTCAGCCGACGGTGGGCCTGCTGGATCAGCGGGAAATTGGCCCACATATCGTGGGGCTGGCTTCCGAAGCTCTTGAGACCGGAGGCGTAGCTGTGCCGGATGATTTGATAGAACCAGGCCGCTCTTTGGATATCTGTGGCGGGCCGGCGCGTGTCCAGGGCTCTGCGTATCCGGTCAAAATCCTCGCGGGAGTTGAGGACATATTCCAGGGCGTTGATGAGCAGGTCTGGCTTGTCCCGCACGCATCGGTACAGGTTGGCCAGCAGACCATTGAAATCGTTATAGACCTCAAAGTCCCTGCGGGGCGGCTTGTGGAACAGCACCCAGCCGCCCCCTCCGAAGACCTCGATGTACCGGGAATAGTTCAGGGGGAATCGTTTGACCACCGCCTCGCGCAGAGCTTTCTTCCCGCCTACCCAGCTCATAAAGCTGTTCAGGGGGGATCACCTCCAGCGCAGCCAGTCTCGCTGAACTTTTCCAGCGCCGTCTCCAGACCGGCGATGGCCTTCTCCAGGCCAGTGACCATCTGTCTCAGCTGGCGGATGGTGGTGTAGACCTCGCCGGCGGTGGCAGCGTAGAAGTAGCCCTGCCGGTCGCTGGCAATGGGGACGCCCTTCCGCCTGAGCCGGTTGACCAGCTTGCGCAGGTCCGTGCCGCTCAGGCCCAGCGCCTTCTCCAGTTCCGCGCCGCCTACCCGGTATTTCCTGCCGGAACAGGCCCCCTTCAGGTAGCTCAAAAGTCGTTCTTCTCTCATGATTTACTCCTTTCCCGGGGCCGCTTTCCCGAAAAAGGACATAAAAAAACAGGGGCCGCTGATTCCTCCCGGAAAAACGGCCCCTGATGGTATTTTTATAGTCGTATGCGTTTAGGCGAGTGTCCGGTTGGTCAGCGGGATTGCATCAATTCTCTCTGTCCCGCCTACATTTAGACGTTCGGTCATTTCACAGCGGGATATTCAATCACAGCAGTGGAGATTTTGGGAGATATCCAGAGCGGATTTCGGGCTGCAGCAATCCTCATAATATTACTTCATCTCCATTCCACCCTGACGGAGCATATTCTCCGCTGACAGGACCGGCTGGTGATCCTCGCGCTCAATCAGCCCGTATGGAGTCAAAACGCCGCCGCATTTTTCGATCAGCGCCTGTCCATACGAATACAGATTCAAATGAGGGGTAAGGGTTTCCGCAGTTTCAGCGCAGAGGACAACAGACAGCTCCCCCTTCGCCACTTCGATGGGGGAGCTGTACCGCGGGGAGAAGATGTAGTTGTCCAGAGAGTCCATAAGCGTTTCGGCACTCCGAAGGTCCTTGCAGTCCGTGGCTTCCAGAAGGGCTTTATATGCGGCCAGGGCCTGCGGCTCCAGATCCGCCAGCCCCTGTGCCATTTGGTTGAGGAAGTCAATCCCCTCCTCAGTGTCGGAGATTATGTCTGCCAGTGCGGGGACGCAACAGTCCAGACAGCTCCAGCCCACCTCCCGCCAGTCCCAGGCCTCCACAGCCTCCAATACGGTGTCCAGTGTCTCTTGCGAGGCGGGCAGCTTCAGCTGGACGCTCTTGCCGCTGTCATAGCCGGCATCGTCAAAGAAACCCTTTGATAGTTCCAGCAGGATGGCGTAGTCCGGCGTTTTAGGTGTCAGATCCAGCGATTTATATACCTCCACCAGCGCATCACACTGTTTTGCATAGCCACCGGGATGGTCCGCGCTGCGTTCTATGAATACACCTCCCTCCCGCAGGCGGTGTTCCCGCCCAATCTGTTCGAAATCTAGCAGATTGAACGCTGCATCCGGAAGATTCTCCAGTTCAGGAAGAAATCCATTTTCCACGCAGAAGAGACCCAACTGGGAGTCGTTCAGGGCCGTATCCACTACATGACAGCAATTCGTGTTATGGGCGATGTCAATCAAACTTGAGATTGGGATAGTCTGATTTTTCCTATGTTCTATGGCCAGAAGTCCCACGAAGGCGGTGCATTGCCGTTCATCCAGCTCTGACAGCTTCTGCGCCAGAGCGTTCAGGTCCTGCAGCCCGCAGTTGTCGTTCAGAACAGAGGACAGTTCTTCGAACTGGCGGTACTCTGTAATCTCCCAGTATGGGATTTCGCCCTCGGCCAGCCGGAGCTTATCAATGGCGTCCCGCATCTCATAAGGCGTTGTGGGGAGAGACAGCTCCGCGCAAGCACCGCTGTCTGGCTGATCCTGCCTGGCCAGATAGATATCGAATACCTTATCCAAAGGTCATCCCTCCCATCAGCTGTGGAGTCTGCTCATAGGTCCTGGGATCAGCGGCGGGGGAGTCCCAGCCATGGATGCAGCCGCCCAGCATAGCATGTTCCTGAGCCTTGCTAATCCCACGGCATTGGTTGCGGTAGTCCGCCATGTGCCGGTTCAGGCCGGGCTTTTTACTGCTGTGCTCCGATACCTGATAGCCGGCGTCTCTCGTAATACAGATCAGGGAGCCGTCATCCGGCAGCACAGAGAAGCACATATCCGGGAGCCGCTCAGCGAAATGGGGATCAAAGCGGTCCTGTTCCGGCATGATGCTCCAGTCCTTGCTCTGCCACAGGTGGACGTACAGTTCACAGCTATCTCCGATGCCGATATTGCGCTGCTCAAAGCCCTCGCCCCAGCCGTCCGACATCTGCCCGCCCAGATAATCGGCCAGAGTGTCCAGCTCCGCGGGAGTAAGCGTCTCTGTTACCTTGCACTCCGCTACCGTCCAGAGCCGGCCTTCCCGTTCCTCTATGGTGAATAGAACGGAGCGGACCTTGCGATCCACGGCATCATCTTCTCCGTACCAGTGCATAATGCCGCGCTCTGCTTCTTCCGGCATCCGCTCCCGAATCAGGGCGGCCAGGATGCTGTCCGCGTAGTTACGAAGATCCCGCCCGTCCAGAAGGATACCACCCTCATCCATGCCGCCGTATCCATCCGACTCAAAGAGGTCAGCGGTCACGGGTGCGTACAGCTTCAGCGTCTGGAGGTGCTGGGGCAGGACAGAGAAGCTGTCCACCCCCAGCACCAGATTCAGGCTGCGGCCGCTGTCCCAGTTCACCAGGAAGTGGCCGGCGTCGTCGATGCCCTCCAGCGTCCCCATGCTCCCAGGCTCCACCGGGCAGGGGTCATCCTTCATCTCTCTAAGTTTGATCCGGCTGCCCTGCGGGAACTGCTCCCGCAGGAACTCCAGCCATTCTTTCGGTATCCGGTCCATTTACATCCCCTCCATTTTTATATCGGTTTGCGGCCCATTCCTCTGTGGGGGACCACCCTCACGGGCCTTTTGAATGTCCGGACAGTCGGAGAACCACATTGTGTGCTGAGACTTCAGATGGAACTCCACAGCGCCCGGTTCCAGGTACTTTTCGCACAGACGAGGAAGATACTCCTCGATCTCATCCCATTCGTAGGGGTAGTCGACACCTTCTCCATAGGTAATATCTTTTTTTAACTCCGCTACCAGTGCTTTGTATGCGTCCGGGTCCGTGTTTTCATAGATGTCCTTGCCGGTCAAATGCTTCATTGTTTCGTTTCCAATGTAGGACAATTCCTCGAACTGGCAGCCTCCATAGGCTTCCACATCCGCCATAGAGTCCGGATCGGCCAACGCGGCCAGGTAGACTTCCTCGCCCTGGGCGATGAGCCATGCACGGAAGTCGATGAAACTGTCGTCTGAGCAGCCGTTTTCGCACATCAGCGAGGCAGCGGTCCACAGCCCATACTGATATGATAAACTCATGTACCCGTTCAGAATGTCGTGGAAGTCCTGTGTCTGCTGGGGGCCGCGGGCAATGAGCTGACTGGTCAGCCAATTGATGGATGAGCCCATATTCTGACCGCATTCCTTCTTTGCCCCGGCAATCAGCTCCCAGAAATCGGACTTGCTCATTTCCATCCCAGCAAGCAATTCATCAATGGTATTGCGGCGGGTGTTCTCACACTGGACCGGCGCTGTCTGTTCTCTGTTATCCAAGCTGCATTCCTCCCATTCCAATATGTTCCGCCATATCCTCAGCCTGGATAGGCGGAGTCTCATAAATCGTATTTTTTCCGTAGGTAATCCTGGTGATGTCCTCAGCTGTATAATTGGCGCTGCGGCCAAACAGCCGCTCAAACTCGCGGCGGTCCTGTGCGGGAATATCATAGGTGCTGTAATAATTCCTATGGCCTGTCAGGGAATTCGCCCCTGTCTTAAAAGTCAGTTCAGCGCCATCTTTCTGAACCGTGACGGTAACTGTTTTAGCGCCGCTGGCTTTTATCGCCTCCGTGATGGCTTTCATTCGGTGGATAGGGTTTTCGGTATCCTGCATCAGCGCCTGATATTCCTCTAACAGAGCGTCATTTTTCAGAAATTGCAGGAGAAACTTCTCCTGATTGATTTTGATATGCTGATCCGCCTCTGTCTCAATGAAGCCCTCCGGGTCCTGGAGCCAGGCCATAAAAGCGGCCTCCGGCAGTTCATTCAGAATATAGTCGCTGTGGAACTGCCCATCTGGCGCCTGGTTGGCAAAAATTTGGCAGATTACCGCTTCTTTGGCGCCGTAGTCCTGATAATATTGAAGATCGCGCTTCGCTTGCCCGCTGGAGACTATCCGTGTGGGGAGGTTGCTCCGGTCATTCGCGATGATCTGTTCTACGCGCTGATTGATTTTGGCGCATATCTCATTTACCACAGAGGGGATGGCCCTGGCCACGAATGGGGTCTGGCCATCTGTGAGGACGGCTGTCAAACGCTCCGTTAGATACAGGGTGTGGTTTTTGATGTCATGTACACCGCAAAACGTCAGGCCGTTTTTCCAGGAGATACAGCCATCTGCTTCCACAGCAGTCTGGTACAGATAGTCAACCGGCTTCTTTTCGATTTTGAGGAGCATAGTGACGGCTTTCTCGCCCGTGCAGATTGTCAAAGGCGCGTTTCCCCAGTCCAGCCACCGCTGGAAATCATTGCGGGAAACCGTACATTGAACAAGGTCTTTCATAAGCTCATACCCTCCATTGTCGGCGCTGCCAGCTGGGAATCATCGCTCTCGATCTGTGGCACTGCCTGCTGGGAGAGATCAGCGCTCATCTGCCACTCTGACCGTAGCTGTTTTTGCAGCGACACACATTCCTCAATCCAGTCATCCAGTTCGCCGTCGTTTTCCAACTCCTGACGGTGAATTTCCAATGCGATTAAAATATCATTTTTGGCGCTGTCTGGCAGCGCGGGAGACTGACCGGATCTCCGCGCGGCTGACACGGCCTGGTCAAATGATTCTCTGTACTGCCGTTCCAGCTGGATAGAGGTTTCTTTATCCGCATAGGCGCCTCCATCCAAGCCCCAGAACGGCACCAATTTCAGAATAATCTCCCGCAGTTTTGTGATATCCTCCTCCTGATGGAGCGCCGCCCGCTGTGCGGCGACTGTAGTCAGACCGGCAACACATCTTCGGATGTACTCCTCATACACCTGATAGGTCGGCTCAATCAGTTTCAGATACTCATCCAGGTTATAAGAAGATTGGGGAGCTCTGCGGCCAAGCCATTGTTCCAGCGCAGCTCTGGGGTATAAAATCGGATTTGATTCACTCATCAGCCTATACCCCCCATTGTCATGCCGGTACCACCGTAGTCCTCGATATAGCGGGGATTTTCCTCTCCATATAGATCGTAAATCATATCATCTACAGCCTTCCTGACTACGGGGTCATCGGTCAGCGTCTCACAACGGAAGCCAGTGGTGGCCTGGCAGGGCAGTTCCTCACGGACAGTCTGGAGGTACTTCTGCGGATCGGTGTAGTTCCAACGCTCACCGCTGGCGAAGGTGACCCGCCCGACAGCCGGACTTTCATCCAGCATCTTCTGGATCTGGCCGGCAGCGCCCGCCACCACCGGGTCATCCTTGAAGCTGTCCAGCTTCAGCCGATCCATAGACAGCCACTCACGGCCTTCCTGGTGGATGGCCAGATCCACAGCGGCAATGCCGTCCTTAGTAACGCCCAGCCGCTTGTCCGCGCAGTCGAGGCTGGTATATAACTGCATGGCCTCCTCCAGCGGGAGCTGATGCGTTACCTGCCGCTCAGGTGTGTTGATGTGCTCGATCACATGCCAGTCATAGCTGTGGGGGAGCGTGGGGTCGGCAGTGTCTCTGAGCGCCTGGCGCCCTTTTTCCGTCAGTCCCATCTGCTGGGCCTGCTTGTCGAAGCAGGTCAGATATGCTTGATCACTCTTGTCCGAAGGACTGCACCGCAGGCAGTAGCGGTAGCGTTCTGTCTCCACCATATAGCCGTAGTCCTGACCGTTTTTGAGCACACCGCCATTTTCCTTACACCAATGCCGCATACTATCCAGGTCCTTAAGCACCTCCTGGCGCATATGGGCCACCACCTGCTCCAACTCCTTTTTAAACTCCGGAGTCCTCATATCTTTGTCTGTCCTGCGCCACCATGTGCGCCAGACCTGACCGGGAGAAGATCCGAAATCGAATCGGAGCTGACCAACGATTCCTAACTCTAAATGCCTTTGGGAGGAACTATCATATACATAGAAATGTCCTTCATCCTCGGGAAGAGTGGGGGACAGCGTATGTTGGAGCGGTATTTCGGGTTGACAGACCCTCTGTTCTGTGCCAGACTCTGTCATCCCCATCTGCTGGGCCTGTTTGTCGAAGCAGCTGAGATAACACTGATAGTCGCCCTCTATGGGGTTACACCTCAGACGGTAGAGGTATCGCTCTGTCTCCAGCGTAAAGCCGTAGTTCTGGCAGCAGGTACCGCCCTCAATAGCCCCCTCGCTGCCAGAGCAGTACCGGCGCATAGAGGAGAGGTCCTTCAGGACACCTTTTCGCAGGTCATTGACCACTGCATCCAGTTCATCCCTGAATTCCTGCGTGTTCAGCCCTTCAGGACCCCTGGGCCGCCAGGTGTGGTAGAATCCTTCCCGTCCGTTGTGTCCGAAGTCGATGCGGACATGGCCGATGGCTCCCAGCTCCTCATCCCTCTCCGGTGTCTGGGCGTAGAAAAGCCCCGCATCCTCGGGGGACGCGGGGCACAGCTGATGGCGGAGAGGTATTTCAGGGCAGCGGATCTTTTCCTCAGCACAGAACTCCGCCAAGCTGGGATTTGTACCGGTCATCTGGAACATATCCTTGACCAGCCGGAACTGGGAACGGGCTTTTTTCAGCGGCAGACAGGAGAGGATCGAGCCGGTGTGATTTTCCTCCGCCATATCCACCAGTGCGTGGGGTTCGTCCGGGTGGCGGGCAGTACCCCGCAGGTCGTAGCAGTACCAGCCCTGGGGCACATCCTCGCGGGGGATGGGCTGGGCACTGAACAGCACCGGGGTTCCGAACAGGCGGGCGCCCAGCAATTTATCCCTGTAGATATTGATTTGCAATGGTTTCATCCCTTTCTTCTGATTTTGCAGCAAACACAAATACCACAACTTTGGCAAGAAGTCCAGCACAACCTTTTACAGCATGGCCTGCCCGACCTCCGGCTCGGAAAAAGGCTTGCTCAGCCGGCGCACCAGACCGAACTCCGTCCGCCGGACGCCATCATCCGCCATGGAGTCTCTGCCCAACTGGGCAAAATCCATATACCCGTCGATGGTGTCAATAATCTCATCATCTGCCCCGATGCGGCGGAGTACCTGCTTTCCATATTCCCATTCGCTGTCGGAGATCAGCTCATAGTCTTCGATGTCGATGGCTATATCAAGGGCCCCGGTGAAGGTGGAAGGCTGCTCCACCTCCAGCGCGGCACAATATTTCATGATCTCGCCGTCTGTTTTGAGACTCTGGAGACAGTGCGCCATCTCATTGGCGTCCTCCACACTGATGCAGTCCATGGGGATCAGCTGGCCCAAACAGGATACTGTGTAGTCAATGCCGGCGATCACCGCCTGGGAAAAGTCCTCGATCTCCAGCGCCCTTTTTGCCTGCTCTAGTTGCTCCACAGAGGCAGGAAGGATAAGGGTATCGCTCTGCTCCAAGGACATAAGCGTCAGGACAACGGCCCTTGGCGCTTCTTCCTGCACCGGGGCTTCTTCCCGGCGTTTGACAAGGCCATGGGCCGTGTATGCACCCCCAAGAGTGTCCCGCTGCTCCGCACCGATTTTGGCATAGTCCAGGTAGGGCCGAGTTTTCTCGGGAAATGAGAATTTCCCGGTAATGAAAGAAGTATCTACAAGAAAATGCCCCAAATCCTCATCTGTTCTGATCTGGGGGAAAAATTCGTACTGCTCCAGGCTGTCTGTGACACGCAGAACGTCATTCAGGTTTGCCGCTCGTTCCAGAGCTAAGGCTCCGCTGAGGAGCTTCAGCATTTCGTCGCTCATATTGTCTATTACCTTAGCCAGCCGGTTAAGGTTCTGAATCCCAGCTTCTGTATTCAGGTCATCGACCTTCACGCGCCCAGTGAGAAGCTGTGCCGGACCCTCTCCGCTGACGCTGCGTACTACACCGTAGCTTTTACCGAACTCCTCCAGACCTCTCATTTCTGTCTGGACTGTCTCTAAGGTCGTTGGGAAAATGATATCCGTTTTCTCGGAGTCGAGGATACCCTTCCGAATTTGAAGCATCATCAGCAAAGCCCTCCCATCTGGTGACCCTGTTCCCGCTGATACTTCTCTGTGGGGTCCTCCGTCATCAATTCCTCCAGACTCATGGTACCATGGTAGGTCACATAGCCGTATTCGTTGAATTGCCCATCTTCCAGCTGGAGCTGCTGTTCACCATACTGCTTGTAGTTATAGAAGCTATCCAGATTTTCGTCAAACTCAAAGCGGCCAGATTCCTGGATCATGTATCTGCCGTATTCCTCTGGGGTCTGAACGCAGGGAACAAAATTGAACTGATCCAGATTCTGCACCAGCGCATAAACCTCATCGATGTCACGGGGGCCTGCCATCAACACCACTGCGTTCAGCTTCTCCATGTCCGCCTCCGTCAGCGGCTCTATTACTCGGCACATCCGGTTCAGGGCCGGGAGATCGTCACCACTCAGATGCTCAATATCCAGTGCCTTATCTACTTTTTCCGGCAGTTCATTGCAGTCGATGCGTATCTGGACATCATGTGGCGAGGTGACACCAATGCGGAGCAGTGTCCGTTCAATTTGGTGTTCCGCGGCAGGGAGGTACAGATACTCCGGATTCTTTCCCTCCGCAAGCCCCCGCTTCGGCGTGACCTCCAGCACCATAAAAAGGCCATCATAAGGATATACGGGGAACTGATGTCCGTTGTAGACCGGCTCCAGCTTCATGCCGTTATCGTAGACCACGCCGAAGGGGGTGACTGTTTCGCCGCCGCCCTGTATGAGCTGGAGGGCGTCTTTTCTGCCATCTACGGCTTGGTATTGATCCATGGGCATCGCTCCGCCGTTCATTGTAATGGCGTGATTTTTCCCGATCTGCTCCAGGTCAGAAAAGTCTGTGATAACCGTTGTCCGCTGGCAGCAGTATGTCAGGTTGATAAAGTCCGTAATATCGTTCAACCCCAGCTTGTGGGCCATGGCCTGAAACTGACTGACCTCGCCGGAGCAGAAGCCGTCCAGCCGTTTCGCCAGGTAGTCCAGCTGATCTACATTCACCAGCGTACCCTTGATAGAATCCAGCACAAAGTAGCGGCTGTCGATCTCGTCCACTTTGCAGTCCCGATTTACGGAAAAGCCCAGGTCGATTGCCTGAAGCATCTCAATGGTCTTATCATACTGGTCGACGGGAATGGGGAAGGGGATGGTAACCTGACCGCATTCAGGGTGCTGGGTATTGCTTAGCACTGCTTGAATCACATAATTCATAGGCTGCCCTCCTTAATCTCCCACTCACGGGAATTCTGCTTGATGGCCTGGCTCCTGGTCTGTTTCTTCTGAGGTCTCTGTCGCCGGATGTCTGCGTTGCAGATGGTGGCCGTTCTGGATGGGTCCATCATCATCCGCTCCAGCGCCGCCAACCGGGTATCCCTCATAAAATATCGTGCCATATTCTTTTTGTTCTCCTTTTGATAGTTCCAATTCCCCCAAAAAAGAAAAAAGGCGCTGCCCTTTTTTCAGGGAAACGGCCTTTATTGATACAAATCCAGTTGTCTGAGTGTCCTACCGCAGGATATTTACAGCCTTAACATAACTGACCTCCCATCTGCGGCCCCTGCCAGTTTGATTCTGCGTGAGCGTCCTTTATCAGCTCCTCCAGCGGAATCGTACCCAGGTATGCCACATAGCCGTACTCATTGAATTGCCCGCCTTCCTGCTGGATTTGCTGCTCGCCATACTGTTTGTAGTCGTAGAACTCCTCCAAATTTTCATCAATCTCAATGCGGCCGGACAGCTGAATCATGTACCAGCCATATTCCTCTGCGGTATGGATATCGGGAATAAATTCAAACTGGTCCAGATTCTCTGCCAGTTCACAAATTTCACCAGCGTTGCGGGGACCTGCCATCAAAGCTACCGCATTCAGCTTTTCCATATCCGAATCCAGCAGCGGCCCTACTGCCCAGCTCATCCGATTAAGCGCAGGAAGATCACTGCCGCTCAGGTGGTCCAGGTCCAGTGTGTCCGCCACTTTTTC
Organism: uncultured Oscillospiraceae bacterium; assembly: GCA_910585815.1. GTDB lineage: Bacteria > Bacillota > Clostridia > Oscillospirales > Oscillospiraceae > Lawsonibacter. Next base: position 23,513 of record CAJUFJ010000027.1, read on the forward strand.
CGGCAGTTCATTCCAGACAACGCACACCTGGGCATCGCACGGTGCGGCAATGCCAATGCGGAGCAGTGTTTGCTCAATCTGATGCTCCGAAGCGGGAAGATTCAGGTGTTCCGGGTTTTCCCCCTCTGCCAGACCCTGTTTGGGCATGATCTCCAGGACCATCAAAATACCGTCGTAAGGATACAAAGTAAATTGATGCTTGTTGTAGACCTGCTTCAGCACCATACCGTTGTCGTAGACCACACCGTAAGGGGTGACTACTCCTCCGCCTTCAGCAATCAACTGCAAAGCGATTTCGGTACCATCCACATCCATGGGTTCCAGCCCCTCTGCTCCGGGGATATCTCGATTCAGAGCCATAAAATAGTTGCGCCCTACGGTCTCCAGATCGGAAAAGTCGGTGATGACTGTAGCCTGCTGGCAGCAGAATGTCAGGTCGATAAAATCTTTGACATCGCTTAACTTCAGCTTGTGGGCCATAGCTTCAAACTGACTGACCTCGCCGGAGCAGAAATCGTCCAGCCGTTTCGCCAGGTAGTCCAGATTATCCAGGTTCACCAGTGTACCCTGGATAGAATTCAGCACGCGGTAGCGGCTGTTGAGCTCGTCCACCTTGCAGTCACGGTTCACGGAAAAATCCAGGTCAATTGCCTGGAGCATCTCAATGGTCTTATTGTACTGGTCAACGGGAATGGGGAAGGAGATGGTAACCTGACCGCATTCCGGATGCTGGGTATTGCTCAGCGCCGCTTGGATCACATAATTCATACGCTGCCTCCTTGTTGTTAGTTGCCGTTCCCCCAAAAAAGAAAAAAGGCGCTGCCCTTTTTCAGGGAAACGGCCTTTACTGGTACAAATATTAGCTTTTAGCTGAACTGCATTCCACCGTCTTCCGGAGCTTCAATCTTCTGCTCCTGGTCGAGAAGCTCACCCAGATTCGGGATACATAGCTCGATCTGATCTATGATGGATTGCAGGCATTTCCCCTGCTCATCCGTGATGGAGTATAGGCCTGCCTGCACTTCGACACTGCAATGGTATATCTCTATCAACTGCTTTTGATCAAAAAGGGCACTGCGGGGGATGAGGCCTGAGCGGGTGGCAAAGTCCCGCTTGGCGGCAGTGTAGCTGTCCGCACCTCCGCCGGGACCGTAGTAGTGTCCGCTTCTCAGGGAAGTCCGATCAGATGACCGCTCCCATGTAACGAATTGAACGCCATACCTGGTAGGGTGGTCTGCCAGGACTACGCCGTTGAAATCCGCCAGCAGTCTATAGTCTCCCGTCAGGCTATTGGTCGTTAACTGAGGCGCTGCCGCCATTTGGCTCATATACTCGGCAGTGGCTTTGGTGATGGAGTTCGCTCTGTCAAGAGCGGCGCTCCTGTAGTCATCTGCTACATCCTCCCTCCAGTACCTTACCGTGCCGGTGTCCAATGCGAGGCAGAGACGCTGGCCGTCCAGCTCCACCGGCAGGAGCCCATCATCCGTTTCCGGTTTCACAACGAAGCCCGCATGCTGAAGATTGAGGGTCAGTTCTCTGAAATACTTGCTCATTGCTGCAGTTCCTCCTTGTTTTCTTTGTAAATTGAAAAAGGGCCCTGTTTTTTTGATATAAAATCATTAAACCAAGACCCTGATAACGATATTAGTTTTGAGACGGGGGAGAGTATCTGCCTGATTCTGCTTTTAATAAGATAGTTTGGATCAGATGTCCGCCCCAGTTTCTATAAAATAAGAACTCATATAGTTGTTGGCTATATGAGTTCTTGGTTGTGGTGGAGATAAGCGGGATCGAACCGCTGACCTCCTGAATGCCATTCAAGCGCTCTCCCAGCTGAGCTATACCCCCACATATTTGTACCCCTTGTGTCGCAAGGGGTTTGGAATTTTGGAACCGGATTTTATCCGATTCTTTGTGGGGTTGCTTACTGGATACTGTGCGCTCCCAGCTGAGCTATACCCCCACATGTTTGTTGTTTCAAAAATTTAGCGCCCTTTTTGATCTGTTGCCGTGGGAGTTCGACTCCCATCAGTCGTTTAAAGACCGCTTTTGGCATCTGTTGTTTGACCCGTGAAAAATCAGCGGTCTAAAACCCGGAAAACGCTTGATGCCGTAGGCGTTCAGCCCACGGCATCGAAAGCGTTTTACATAGTTGGTGCCGGTGGCGGGACTCGAACCCGCACGCCATCGCTGGCAATGGATTTTGAGTCCACCTCGTCTACCAATTCCAACACACCGGCAAGTCTGAAAAGTATTATACACAATATTGGCTTGCTTGGCAAGTATAATTTTTAGAATCTCCAAACACTGTCGATTTACCATTGAAGTGAGAAAGCCCGAAAGAGCTGGACACACTTCAACTTTATTATGCTTTGGGAAAGGAAGATGGGGAATATGGGCCGAAAACTCCACTATCTCAGGCCGAGTGAGCGGGCAAAGATTGAGAGGCTCCACAACGGCGGAGCCCCTGGATGGAGGCTTATTTTGCGAATCTATGTTTGATGACTATGTAGCCTTTAGCGCACCAGCTCCACATTTTGTTCCCTATCACTAAGGCCGAAAACCCTGACGGAGCTATCCGATAAGAAGCAGTACTGCTTCAACAGATTTTGGCATCTATACTGCAAAATTTAAAGCATTGGGCTTTGAAATTGTTTCAGAGCCAAAACGCCCTGGTTGGTAACCGTACAGCCGTTTTTCTCCTGTGCAATCAAACCCCGATGCTCCAACGCCCTTAAAATCGCCCGTATCTTTCCAACACCAAGATCAGTTCCAGACTCAGAGAGTATTCCATGAAGCCGGTTTCGTCCCACACCCCGGGGGCCGCAGCCGGATATGGCGCTCAAAGTCATGTACTCCGGCTGGCTGAGGAACACACGGCCCCCACCAGCCTCCTCAGCAGACATATATCCGGGAAGGTCTTGGGGGGTGAGGGGCCGGCCCTCGTGGGTGAGCTTGATGTACTCCGCAGCATTCATCAGCTCCCGCACATTGCCGGGCCAGCGGTAGGTTTGCAGGAATTGCGTGATCTTCGGACCTAGCAGGGTCTGTGTCAGTTCCGTGTCCAGGTCCAGAAAGTGCCGCAGCAGGGGCAGAATATCCCCCGGCCTGTGCCGCAGGGGGATGGTGGTCAGGGGAAACATACTCAGGCGGAAGAACAGGTCCTCTCGAAATTTCCCTTCCCGGATCATGGCGGGCAGATTCTTGTTGGTGGCGGCGATGATTGACACCCGAATGGGAATCTCCTCTGCCCCGCCCACCCGGCGGATGGACTTCTCCTCCAGGGCGCGGAGCAGCTTAGCCTGAAGCTCCAGAGAGGCGTCTCCGATTTCGTCGATAAAAACCGTGCCGCCATCCGCCAGTTCAAAGATACCCGCCTTGCCCCCTTTTTTGCCCCGGTGAAGGAGGCGTCCTCGTAGCCAAACAGCTCACTTTCCGCCAGGGTAGGGGTGAGGGAGGTGACGTTCACCGGGATAAAGGGGGCCCTGCGGCGGGGAGAGCCGCTGTGGATGCTCTGGGCCAGAATCTCCTTTCCGGTACCGCTCTCCCCCTGAATGAGGACGGTACCCCCAGTGCGGGTGAACTTCTCCGCCAGAGCCAGCATTTTTCTGCCCCCCTCGTCCCAGGTGAGGTAGTCCTGAAAGGTGTACAGCCGCCGGCGCTGACGCGGGGCGCTGTCCTGACGGATACGCCGGTCCAGCTTCTGGATGGTGTCCGCGTAATCGGCAGTGACAAGATAAGAGGGACCCATATCGTCCAGCGCCTTGATTCGCAGCAGCACGGTCCGGTTTCGGACGGGCACCACAAAGCTGCCCTCCTCCAGCCGGCGGAACCTGTCCCCGAACAGTTCCTCCAGCCGCCGGTCTAGCAGCTGCTCCCGGCTCTGCCCCAGGATGGACTCAAACAGGGGATTGGTGCGGAGCAGCCGCAGCTCCGGGCCGATATAGGCGATGCCGCTGTCCACCTGGTCAAAGATGCCCGCCAGCAGCCGCTCTGTCCGCTCGGTCTGCCTCCGACTCTGGGACAGGGACTTGGATACTGTCACGATCTGGCTGAGATACCGGGCCACCAGGCTCTGGTCCAGCAGGTGCTCCGCGCCCAGCAGGCGGGCCAGGTCATAGATGGTGCGGATATCCAGGGTACGCACACCGATGTCGATAACACGGGTGATGTGGTCAGGCACATAGGACCGCTCTCCCGGCGTGATGGCGATGCTGATCTCCGGGTGGCTGGGGCCGCCCGGGTAACAGGGGAAGTAATACAGGTCGGTGAGGCCGATCTCCATCAGCTGGCCGATAGCCTCGGCTGCGGTGTCTTTATCGTCGTTGACCAGCAGTACCCGGCTGCCCGCCTCCAGCTCAATGACCTCCTGGAGGTTCCGGTAGTTGATGACTCGCTGGGCCGGGAGGGCGGTGGCGGAGAGGGCGGTCCCACTGCACAGGGCCTGGCTGTATTTGGAGGAGAACAGGACGATGTCCCGGCCCTCCGCCCGCTCCCGCAGCTGGTGGCACAGGCAGAACTCGGCCTGGGCCACGCCTTTGAAGATAGCGTTCAGCTCCGCCGTGATAGACTCTCCGGTGGGGATACCCACACAGACGACCAGAATTTGTTTCATAGCGGCCTCCTGTAAAGTGTTTTTATCATTTTATCACAGGGGGAGGCAGAGACGCAACAAAATATCTCCCCGCCCAAGGGGTGGGCGGGGAGATAGGCAGAATTTGGGGAAATCAGTTGTAGCCCATCAGAACGGCGGCAACGATGAAGATGGTGGAAAAGACAAACAGGAAGGCCATCAGCTTGATGGAAAACTTCACCCACTGGCCGAAGTCCATCCGGGCCGCGCCCAGGCAGCCGATAAGGGCGCCGGAGGTGGGGACTACCAGGTTGGTAAAGCCGTCGCCGAACTGGAAGGCCAGCACGGCCACCTGACGGGTGACGCCCACCAGATCGCTGAGGGGGGCCATCATGGGCATAGTCAGGGCGGCCTGACCGGAGCCGGAGGTGACGAAGAAATTGAAGATGCTCTGGAAAATGTACATGAACCAGGCGGAGACGGCAGCCGGAAGCTGGCCGATGGCGCCGGCGGCGGCGTGGAGAACGGTATTCAGCACGCTGGGGACGCTGGGGTCGGAACCGCCCAGCACCACCAGGACGCCTCTGGCCATGCCCACCACCAGGGCGGCGCCCAGCAGGTCGGCGGCCCCCTTCTGGAAGGAGGTGGCGATGTCGTTGGTCTTCATATCGTTGAGCTTGAAAATAACGCCGATGATGCCGGATATAAGCCCCATGATAAAGAACTGGGCAGTAATTTCAGGGATATAGTACCCGTGAGCCACCACACCCCAGATTACCCAGATGACGGTGACCAGCAGAGTGATGAGCACCAGAATGTCGCCCGCGCCCAGCTTGATGTTCTTCACATCTTTGCTGGCGGCGTCCTGGCGGAAGTACTCGTCAGAATCATGGCTGTAGGAGGCCAGAGGATTTTTCTTCACCTTCCGGGCGTAGAACATGGTAAAGGCGATGCCGAACGCCGTGAAGAACACCCAGGAGAAGGCCCGCAGGCCGGCGCCGGACATGATGGGGATGCCGGAAAGACCCTGGGCCACCGAGACGCTGAAGGGATTCATCCAGGAGGTGGCAAAGCCGATCTGAGTGGCTCCGTAGGTAATCATGACGGCCACCACCGCGTCGTAGCCCATCATGACCATAACCGGGGCCACAATCATAACGAAGGGGATGGCCTCCTCGCTCATGCCGAAGATGGCGCCGCCGGCGGAGAACAGCAGGAACAGGACGGGGATAATCAAAAACTCCTTGGACTTGGTCTTGCTGATAGCGGCGAAGATGGCATTTTCCACCGCGCCGGTGCGGAACATGATGCCGAAGGCGCCGCCTACAATGAGGATAAAGGCGGCTACGCCCACAGCCGCGCCCCACTTGTCGCCGGACACCAGGCCCTCGAAGGCGTAGTTGAGGAAACCAATTTTGCCGCCCACGTCATCAGTGCCAAAAATGGGGGCCTTGTAATTGACCTTGTTGCCGTTTTCATCGGTGACATACCGGAAGGAGTCGGCGTCCAGGACGGTGCGGGTTTTGGTCTCGCCGTTCTGCTCATAGCTGACCTCGATGGTATCGTACTGACCCATAGGGATCATGTAGGTCAGAACGGCGCAGAACAGCACCACAAAGAAAAGGATAACAAAGGTGTGTGGGAAATTGAATTGTTTTTGTTTCATGATAGCCTCCTGATTCTCTCTCAAAATTTTTGTTTATTCGAAGCTGCCTTTAACCAGTAGTTCCCCGTCGCGAAGCATGATCTGCCCCCGGGCAATGACGGTCTGAATCGCCAGCGTATCCGGGTCCGCCAGCACCAGATCAGCGTCGTTCCCCTCCCGGACCCGTCCCTTGCGTGACAGACGCAGGTGGTCGGCCACGTTGGAGGTGATGGTGCGCAGGGCGGTCTCCAGGGGGATATTCTCCTGCCGGACGGCGTCCCGCACTTCCTGGTAGAGGGTGTCCACCCGGGCTACCTGAACGTCGATGTTCTCCCCCTCACGGTTGAAGACAGGGAGGGAGCCCTGGCCGTCGGAGGAGAAGGTGATGTGCTCGATGGGTACACCGGCATCCAGCATCTTTTTCAGCCCGTCGCTGGACTTCAGCTCCCCCTCCTCCTGGAAGGAGGCGTAGCTGCTGGTGGTGAAGTCCACATAACCGCCCCCCTTGGCGTAGGTGATCCCCCGCTCAAAAAGGAGGGGATTGCGGTTCATGTGCGTGGGGATCATGTGGTATGCGGGCAGGGGGGTTTCCACTTTCACCCGCTCCAGATACTCCAGCATCTGGCCGTCGTCCCCCATGTGGATGTTAACCACGCCTCCCTTTCCGGACAGCATCCCTCCCACCCGGGTGTCGGCCACAATGCGGACGAACTCCTCAAAGGCGGGCTGAGAGGAGCGGTGGTCGGCAATGGCAATTTCTCCCACGCCGATGACCTCGTCAATGAACAGCAGGTCGGAGCGGATGTCAGCCAAAAAGGTGCGGACGGGGACGTCGTAGGAGCCGGTGTAGATGTAGCAGCTCACCCCCTCGTCCTTGAGCTGTTTGGCCTTGGCGATGAGATTCTCCATCCGCCGGGTGACGCCGTCCGTCCCCAGGCAGCCCACCACCGTGGTGGTGCCCGCCCGGATCATATCGGACAGCTTCAGTTCCGGCGTCCGGGAGCGGTAGCCCCCCTCGCCCCCGCCCCCCAGGATGTGGACGTGGCTGTCGATGAAGCCGGGCAGCAGCAGCTGGCCGGTGCCGTCAACCACCTCCACCGGCAGGTCCGGCCCGGGGGCGATGGAGTCCCGGATGGCACAGATCTCACCGCCGGCCAGAAATATGTCCTTGACACCCAGCGGCTCTGGAGCATATACGGTTGCATTTTTGATAAGCAGCATGTTTTCTCTCTCCCTTCTTGTTTTATTCCGGCCTCTTTGGAATTTTTCTCTCCCTAATACATCAAGCATAGTCTGTGCCAATATTTCGGAAAAGAGGATTTTGTTGAAATCCCTCCCAAACCAATTATTTACGGTACAATTCTCAGAAAATAGTATACATTATTGAACAGACACAAAAGTCGACATGGCTTATTTTAGCCTGACATGGCTGAAATGAGCCGTATTGAGGCTCGCATTAGCTTTTGAATCATCAGACAAAGCACCGGCTGCTGTCAGGCAACCGGTGCTTACAGTTTGCCAGAAAATCTCGCGCTCAGTAAGTTTTTACACCTATAGCATGTTGATAAAGAAGGTAATTGTAATGCTGTTAATGAAGTCGGCAAACATACTGCCCACAATGGGGACCAGGATGTAGGCCTTAACGGAGGGGACAAAGCGGTCGGTCAAAGCCTGCATGTTGGCCATAGCGTTGGGGGTAGCGCCCATGCCGAAGCCGCAGGCGCCCGCAGACAGGATAGCGGCGTCATAGTTGCGGCCCATCACATTGAACACCACAAAGTAGGAGAATAGGAACATCAGAACCACCTGGACCACCAGCAGGATAATCAGAGGCACGGCCAGGGCCGCCAGCTGCCACAACTTTAGGGTAATCATGGCAATACCGAGGAACAGGGACAGGCAGATACTGCCAATGTCGTCAATGGCGGGCATCGGGACCTCAAACTTCCCGGAAAACGCGCTGACATTGCGCATAATGGCGGCCACAATCATGGCACCGATGTACACCGGGAAATTCATTCCCGTTTTAGACAACAGCCAGGAGACAATCGTGCCTACGCCCATGGCGATGGCCAGCTGATAGGCCGCAGAGGCGTATCCCCTGATGGCGCTTCCGCTCTGCTCCTCGCCCTGATCAGGCAGTGTGTTCTCTACAGGGACAGCGGTTCTCAGCAGGTCATGCTTCAGGATCAGCCGGCGTCCCAGCGGCCCGCCCATAAGAGAGCCGGCAATCAGGCCAAAGGTCGCCGCCGCGGTACACAAGGTGGTGCCGCCCTCCAGACCCAGGCCTTCCAAGGTGGGCCCAAAGGCTCCCGCCGTTCCGTGTCCGCCCACCATAGGGATGGAACCGGTACACATACCCAGCATGGGGCTCACCTGCAGTACCTGCGAGAAGCCGATGGCCGCAACATTCTGGAGGACAATCAGGGCGGTGACGCATACCAGGAAGATAAGCAGGCTGACGCCGCCGCTCTTAAGCACTTTCAGATTTGCCTGGAAGCCGACAGAGGTAAAGAACATGACCATACACACATTTTTCAGGGTTTCGTCAAAGGTCAGTTCCATCACACCGGCAGAGTAAAGAACGCAGGATAAAATGGCAAAGATCAGGCCGCCCACCACTGAGAAGGAACGCAGAAGGTTTCCAGCAGCTTGACCCGCTTTTTCAGCCATCCGCCCAGGAAAAGAACCACCACAGCCACGGCCAGTGTCTGATACATATCCAGCGAGACCTGGAAGCTCTTGATGCTTTTCGCCGGTGTTCTGGCCTCCACCTCAATGCCCTGTTCCCCGTAGTAGGCCGCCGCGCCAAAGTGGAAGGGAATGGGAACAGACTGCACCGCGTGCTCCGCATCCAGCTCCGCGTCCACCGCAACGGCCCCCTGAATCTGACTGTTATAGGTAAACAGGGTGTCCGTAATCTGCTTAACGATTGCGGCATCCAGGGAATCGGCCGCAACCAGAACCGCCCGGACGCCCAGAGTAACCACGTCCTCATCCTGGCCCTTATAGGTGCCGGCCGGAATGCGGCACATTGCGTAGCAGTTGTAAAGGCCCATCAGCTGATCAATGGTCCGCTGGTCAGGGGAAATCAGACGGATATCCATTTTTTCCGCCAGCTCAGACACCGCGTTGGTGGGAGCGCCCGCCGTACAGAAAAAGGCGTCCAGCTCGCCCCGCTCCATGGCGGCGGCGGACTCGGCGAAGGCCAGCCGGCTGACCTTCATCTTATCCAAGGTCAGACCGTTCGCCCGAAGAATCTGTTCCGCGTTCCGGGTCACGCCGGAGTCCTCCGCGCCCACAGAAACCCGCTTCCCCGCCAGATCGGCCACGGACGCAATGCCGGAATCTTTTGTGACCACAATCTGACAGGCCTCTGTGTAGAGGCCGCCCACTGCACTGTAGCCGGAGAGAATCATCCCCTCGAAGCTGCCCTCGCCCACAGCCGCGTACTGGAGCGTATCGCTCTGAACAATAGCCAAATCGGCCACGCCGCTTTCCAGCAGCCGCAGGTTGGCCTCGGAGCCGGTGGTCTCCTTTACCGTGACGTCCCACCCCGTCGCCTCCTTGATTGCGGGGGCCAGCGCATTGCCGTAGGCGTAGTAAATACCGCCCGTGCCCCCTGTGCCCAGTCGAATTTCATCCGCAGCTCCGTCACATCCGACCAGGCAAAGCAGCAATACGCTGCACAGGAGCAGGGCTGAGCATATCCGCTTTCGATTCATACTCTCATTTCTCCTTTTATTTTTATTTCTGATGCCGCTTTAAAATCCAGTACACTCCTCCCTTCGGTCTGAAAGAACCTGTATCTATGCCGGAGGTTGTGAATACAGATTCTCAATTACCCCACAATTAGCTCAATTGCAGGCGGTGCAGACCTTTCTTTTCCGTTGCAATCATATCATATGGCCATTGGAAAGTACAGCGGTTTTTAAATACTGTACCATAAAATCAGCCCCGCCCCTCTCACAAAAAAGGGCGGGGCTTGTGTCAATTTTTAAACACGACATCTCGCTCATCCGCTAATTCTTGCAGCGCCTGCTGGAAGTCAAAAGCCAGGTCGGTTGCCTCATCGATCAGATCATTGGCTTTAAGAACCTGGTCGATATCCTGGTTTTCCAATGCAGCGGTTGCCATGCCCATGGCGTTCAGGTACTTTGAGACGCATTTTCGATACATGTTATGTATTTCCGCAATTTCCGGGTCAGACGGGTTGACTTCCAATACCTTTTCATTCAGCTCGTGACAGAGCGGGATGGTAGTATTGCTGATTTCGTTGTACATGGTGTAATCGTCTGTGTAGTTGCTGCCGACCACACTGTGATAGCTGTCAAGCATTTCTTCTTCTAGCTCAGCTAGTTCTTTGATATCCTCGTTGATATAGGAGATAAGAGCGTCCTGCTTTTCGCTGTTGCCGCTGAAAATTCCAACCGCGACCACGATTGCGGCAATGCAGACAACAGGGAGCAGCAGCCGTTTAAACAGCGGTTTCTTGAATTGAGCGCCGCATTTAGGGCAAAATTTTGCTGACTTAGCCAGTGCCTCCCCACAATTGGGACAATTTTTCATGTTGCTCATAGTATAACTCTCCTTTTGTTTTATATGGTTCTCAGGGGTGTTTCCACCCCTGAGAGCCGGGGTATAAAACAAAAATGCCGTGCAGGTGCAAAGCCTACACAGCAAAGAAAAATCTTCGGCAACACGACCACACGACACCACAACAAACCAGACCCTTTACAAAAAGAGCCGTCTGTCGTATAATGATATCCATGCGGTGCGGCCTTTGGCCGTTGTGTAGGTGAGCGGTATTCACCTATGCAGGCTTTGCGGGTGCTGGTAACACCCATAAAGCTGCCGCATTTTTGTTTTCACGTCCATTATAGCAGAAACTGACAAGCTTTGCAAGGGCAATAACGCCGCTTTTAACGAAAACGGTGAGAGACACCGCTCTGCTTCATGATCGCATTTGCGGTATGCCGGGACTTGATCTTGCCATCCACCGTAAAATGGCGCTTGGTAATGGGGCTGTACCAGATGTCATGGTCGCCCTTGCCCCGCCTCACAAAGCTGCATCCATTCAAGGCCAGGATATTCCGAACCTGCTTTTCATATTCGGCCATCAGATTGCCACCTGCTCATGACGGGAGGAGACGAAGTTCAGATACAGGGGAGAGCAGGGGCTGCTGTTGAGTTCCAGCAGCTCCGGCACGGCAAAGCGCAGCCGTTCAATCAGCGCGTCGAAGGAGCCAGACTCCATCGCCAGCCCAGGCACATCATCGCTTTCCGCAATCCAGACCAGTGCCTCGGGGTCCCAGGTCATTTTTATTAAAAGCTCCATGGTTACCTCCATCTTCAATTGTGTGCTCTATGGTAAGCTACTGGTGCGGAGATGTCAAGGAGAAATTGCGGATGAAAATTCAGGGAAAATTAAAAAAATATCCCTTGACTGTGCACAGACAAGTGAGTAAAGTAGATAGGTAAAAAAGGCTTCAATTGGGAGGTTGATTCCAATGGGTTATACAGGACGACGGATGAGCGGCAGCCGGAGCCATTCCCGGCGCAGCGAGACGGCCATACTGATTCAAACGCTGGAGCGGGTGCTGCTGTTCCCCGCGCTGCTGCTCTACCTGGAGCTGGTGCTCCACATCTATATGAAGACCAGCCTGGCCTACGCGCCGGTGTATATTGTTTTCAGCTTCGCGGCGGGCTTTTTCCTCTCCGCCCTCACCCTGGCCTGGCCGCCGAAGGTGAACGGCATCCTCACCAAGGTGCTGGCGGTGGTAATCTCGATTGTTTTTGTGGTGGAAATCATCGCCAAGACCATCCTGCAAACCTACTACGGCCCCAGCGCCCTGGAGACGGCGGCGGGCAACAAGCTTACCGACTATGCCGGCGTGATTATCTCCACCGTCCTCCGCTCCATCCCCATTATCCTGATTCTGCTGCTCCCTGCCGTCCTGCTGTGCATCTTCGGAAGGGGTTTCCCCGGCTTTGAGCGGTTTGACATCCGCTTTGCCGGCCTGGTGCTGGGGGCCTGCGTGGTCTGCCATGTCCTGGCCATCGGCGTCACCCTCCTGCCCTGGAAGGGGGACATCACTCCCGCCATGCTCTATCGCGTGGACACCAACGTGGACGACCAGGTGGAACAGCTGGGCATGTTCACCATGCTGCGGCTGGATGTAAAGCACATGCTGTTCCCGCCCAAAAACAGCCTGGACAGCGATTTCAGCGGCATCGGCACCCTGACCCCGCCGGGGAGCTCCTCCGGCGGCGATGTCTCCACCGGGGACAGCTCCCAGACCGGGGAGCTGTCCCCGGTGGTGGACACCTCCCCCAACGTGCTGGACATCGACCTGGCCGCCCTGGCGGAGAGCGGGAAGAATGACGATATAAAATGGCTGGCCAGCTACTTCAACAGCGTTACCCCCACCCGCAAGAACCAGTACACCGGCATGTTCGAGGGCTACAACGTCATTGAGCTGGTGCTGGAGGGCTTCTCCGGCTACGCCATCGACCCCCAGCTCACCCCCACCCTGTATAAGCTGACCCACGAGGGCTTTGTCTTCAACAACTACTACACCGCCCTCCACTACACCAGCACCTCCAACGGCGAGTGCCAGACCCTGCTGGGTCTCTACCCCAAGAACGGCAACCCCATCACCATGAAGGACACCGGCGTGTTGAGGTTCACAGAGAACGGCCAGACTGTGGGGTTCAACGCCTACCTGACACTGCCCCAGCAGCTGAAGCGGGCGGGCTACAGTGTGTTGGGCTACCACGCCAACTCTGAGATGTACGGCCGGGCTCTGTCCCACTCCAATCTGGGCTACGACTGGCACCAGTTCCAGGTGGGAGACCTCAAAAGTTCCCCCCGGGGCACGCTCAGCGAGTTCGAGGGCCTGGAGGTGAGCGACAGCGGCAAGCTCCTCTGGCCCCAGCGGGACACCCACATGATTTCGGCCAGCGTGGACGACTATATCAACAGCGACACCCCCTTCCACGTCTACTACCTGACCATCAGCGGCCACATGCCCTACTCCGATAACCGGGTGGTGGCCCCCTACCGGGATGTTGTCCGGGCCCTGCCCTACAGCGAGACCACCCAGAACTACGTGGCCACCGCCATAGAGGTGGACCGGGCCTTGGAGCTGCTGCTCCAGAAGCTGGAGGCGGCGGGCAAGCTGGACAAGACCCTCATCGTGGCCACCGGCGACCACATCCCCTACTTCAACGTGGACACCCTGGAGGAGCTGTCCGGCCAGACCTTCGGCAGCTCCAAGGACATGGAGAGCCTGAACGAAAAAAATATCAACTTCGACGTATATAAAAACTCCCTTATCCTCTGGTCGGCCACCATGGAGGAGCCGGTCATCGTGGATAAGCCCTGCTGTCAGGTAGATATCCTGCCCACCGTGTCCAACCTGCTGGGGCTGGAGTACGACTCCCGTATGCTGGCGGGCAGCGACATCCTGTCTGACAGCGAGGGGCTGGTGATCTTCACCTCCACCTGCTGGCGGACCGACCGGGGCTTCTACAACCGCTTCACCCAGGAGTTCACCCCGGCGGAGGGAGTCACTATGACGGCGGAGGAACAAGAAAATTACGTCTCCGCCATGAAGAAGCTGGTGAGCTATAAGCTGAAATCCACCCCGATGATTGTGGAAAACAACTTCTATAACGAGGTGTTCGGAGGGTGACCTCCTGCCTCCCCCACAAAACAGTTGCTTTTTTTTAATGGAGTGCTATAATAGAATCAACCTCAATCGGGCAGACTGAACAGAAGCCGCCCGCAAAGAAAGGAGCGCATATTATGAGCTTTGATCCCTATGAGTTTGACCGGGGCTATACCTCCGTACAGGGCGAGACCCTGGGTCAGTACACCGCCAAGACCTTCCTGTGGATGGTGCTGGGTCTGCTGGTCACCTTCGGGGTGGCGGTGGGCTGCTGGGTGACAAACACCACCCTCTACCTCTACTACTCCGGCAGCCTTCAGGCTGTCAGTCTGGGCGTGTTGATTGCCACGCTGGTGCTGGCCTTCACCATGGGCCACCGCATCCAGAAAATGCGGGTGGGCACCGCCATCGCCATGTTTGTGGCCTTCTCCGCCCTGTTTGGCTTTACCCTGTCCATCTACCTGTATATCTATGATCTGGGCATCCTGGCCTTCTGCTTCCTGCTCACCGCCGTCTACTTCGGCGCCCTGGCGGCCTATGGCTTCCTCACCGGGCGGGACCTGTCCAGCCTTCGGGTCATTCTGTTCTCCAGCACCATTTTCCTGGTTATTTTCGGGTTGCTGTCCATGTTCATCCCCGGGCTGGCAATGTTCGACCGGGTGATCTGTCTCGTCGGCATCGCCACCTTCCTGGGCTGGACCGCCTACGACACCCAGAAGATCAAGGTCTACTACAACTACTATTCCGTCTCCCCTGAGATGCTGGCCAAGGCCTCCATCTTCTCCGCCCTCCAGCTCTATCTGGACTTCATTAACCTGTTCCTGTACCTGCTGCGCTTCCTGGGCAATAAGCGCAACTGACATAGACAGCACAGCGGCCGCTCCATTTCGGGGCGGCCGCTGCTCTGTTTTTCAGCCTTCCACCCTCCGGGGGGAAGGTGCCCCAGTGCGCACACTGGGGCGGATGAGGGGGCGGGGCGGGTACGCGGTACGCCTAACGGTTGCAACCTCATCCGTCACGGCTGCGCCGTGCCACCTTCCCCTTTGAAAGGGGAAGGCCTGGAGGTATGCCCTTACGCTGGCGTTTTTCTGTCAGCCCTGGGGATCATAGGCGTTGCTGTCCTCCTCCGGGGCGGAATCCACTCCGAAAGCGGGCAGCTTCTGCTGGGGCAGGTCCTCCACATCGTAGTGGGCCCCGTCGTACCAGGGCTCCTCGGCAATCAGGTCCTCGTCATCCGGGACGGTGGCCCCGCCGGGCATGATGTCGTAGCTCACCGGCTCCTCACCCTCGGGGATGACAGACGGTTTGTCGTTGGCGATGTCCATGCTGACCCGCTGGCCCACCTGGACGTAGATGGCATCGTCCTCCGGGTCCATCCGACACAAGACAGCCAGAACGTGGCCGTTTACCTCAGTGAGGGTCAGTTCAATGCGGTTGTGCTCCTCGTCAATGCCCCAGCTGGCCATGACTTCTCTGCACTTGGGGTCGGCGTCGGGGAGGGCGTTGAGCTGGTCCATCAGTCCCGTCAACTGGGCCAGGGAGTACTTGCAGGAGGAGAACATCACCTGGTCGCTGCCCGTCCAGTCCAGCACCTGGAGCTCCAGACTTTTATCCGCCGGGTCCTTGCTCTCCACCAGCTGGACCACCAGCCAGCCGGAGCGGTCGATATAGGCCCCGCCATACCAGTCGGGGTAGACGCCGTCGAAGCGGTCCATCAGCTCCTCATAGGCGTTCAGCGCCTCCTCCTGGGAAGGGGCGTCACCGATATAGGCCCCGCCGGGCAGGTCGCCGGTGTTGGGGGCAGGGAGGGCTCCGGTGTGGACATACAGCTCCTTCTGGGAGAATACTTTCAGGGAGTCCAGGTTGAAGGGTTCGTCCCCCTCGCTGTTTTTTTGTCCGTCCACGAACTTCCACCACTTGGCCCAGGTCATCTGGTAGCCGATGGCCTGATACTCGTCAATTTCCTCTTGAGTGTAGCCCACATCCAGCATGGCGGCGGTCAGGTCCTCGGGGGTCATGCCCATGTCCTGGTCGCCCCCCTCGCTTCCGCCGGTGGCGGTAGTGGCGTTTTCCAGGACGAACCCAGTCAAATCATCCACCGTCACATAGCTGTGGAGGGCGGCCTTGCCCTCGGGTTTTCCGGCCTGATAGACGGCATACACGCCAATCACCAGCGCCGCGCAGGCGGCGACGGCACCGTACTTCATCCAGGGGACGGGCCGTTTCTTCACCGGCTGGGCCAGTTGTTCGGTGAGGGCCGCCCGGACCTGGGGGGAGGGGGTCATCTGCTTCTGCATGGAATCAAACAATTCCTTATTCATCGAAAAATTCTCCTTTCAGCTTTTCCCGGAGCTGCTCCCGGCCCCTTGTCAGCCGCATCCGGACGGCTCCGGGGCGTATTGCCAGAATTTTGGCGATCTCCTGGGTGGACAGTTCCTGGAAGTAAAACAGATAGATGGGCAGGCGGTAGTCCTCGGCCAGGGCTTGCAGTGCCTCCCACACCCGGTTTTCCTCGGGCTCCCGGAACTGGACGGGGGCGTCCTCCCGTTCCGACAGGGGGACGGTTTTCCGCCTCCAGCTGGAGGCAGTCACCCGCCGGGACTGGTTGACGGTGGTGCGCAGCAGCCATGCCTTCCGGTGCTCCTCGTCCCGGAAGACCTTCCCGGATTGGTAATAGGCCAGGAAAACCTCCTGAAATACGTCGTCGGCGTCGGTCCGGCTGCCCGTCCGGGCCAGGGCCAGACCGTACACCATGTCCTGATAGCGGTCCAGAATCGAATCCATCTCACCGCCCGCGCGCAGCGGCAGATTGTCCATTGGCAAGACCTCCTTTCACCTATTACTCAAAGCAGCGGGGGAAATTGTCACAGAAAACGGAAAATATTTTTGTGTATGGCGGTTTGTCCCGGGCCGGAGTAAAACCTCTGCCCGGCGGGACAGACCGGGCAGTATTTTGACAGGTGTTCCGAATTTATGAGACGGGCGCGTTTTAAATCGGCTTATACCTTGACAACGCCCCCGATTTTGCATATAATGAACGAAACAAGGCGATGCGAAAGAGGAGTACCCGGTTTTTGGGCGTTCAGAGAGGGGACGGAAGGTGCAAGTCCCTGCCCGGGCTGGAGAAGGTGGCTTTCGGGCTCCGTCCCTGAACGCACAGTAGGGGGCGGCGGAACTTCCCGTTACCGAAGAAAGAGTGTCCCCCTCCGGGGAAATTCAGGTGGTACCGCGGTTTTACAGCCGCCCTGAGTCTGTTGGACTCGGGGCGTTTTTTATGGGGTGACGGAATGATCGTGATTCAGACAACCATCGACCAGAAGGCCATGACCGCCCTGGCCAGGATGACCCGCAAGACGGTGCGCCGGGGGCGGAACGGCCCGGTGCGGCTGATGGCCTGGTTTGTGGTCCTGCTGGAGGCCTACCTCACCGTGATCTATGTCCGGGCCGGCCTGGGGGGCTGGCAGATGAACCTGCTGCTGGGGGGCATCATGCTGGCCTGCATCCTGGGGGAGGACTGGGTGAACGGGGCCATCGGCCTGCGGCGGACCGCCCCCGAGGAGCTGGAGGTCAACGCCGCCTTTCAGGACGACCGCTGCTACGTCTGCCGCTCCCAGGGCGGGGAGCGGTGGTGGCTCTACAGCCAGATCTGGGTGGTGGTGGAGACCGGGGACTATTTTGCCCTGCTTCTGGACCGGAAACACGGCCAGATTTACCACAAGAAGGGCTTTACCTGGGGCACCGAGGAGGAATTTCGGGCGCTGATTCAAAAGAAAACCGGGCTGAAAATACAGGTAGTGCGGTAAAATGAACAGGAGGAAGACAATGAAGCAACACAAGGACGTGCCGGAAAAAATCGTGTTTCAGGGCACGGCGGACCAGTTGGAGCAGGCGGGGGACTATCTAATTCTCCTCAGCTATGTGCGCAGCGTCCGCCGGGGGAGGATTATGGGACCCATTGTCACCATTTTCCTGGCCATGGCGGTGATGATTCAGTTCCGCAGCGGCAACAGCGCCCTGACCTGGGTCTATTTGATTCTGGCGCTGTATGTGGGCATGACGGTGATGCGCAAGACCATGGGGGGGGACCCGGCGGCGTCGGTAAAGGCCAACCGGGAGAGCCGGGCCGCGGCGGCCGCCGCCGGCAAGTACGACGGAAACCTGCCCTTCCGCATCGAGCTGGCGGAGCACCAGTGCCGGGTGTACTTCGGTGATGGCGGCCAGCCCAGCCAAATCTTCGACTGCCGTAAATTCCGCTCGGCGGTGGAGTGCGACGAGATTGTCTGGCTCACCGGAAAGCGGGGGCTGGGCCTGCCCCTGCCCAAGGAGCAGCTGGTGGACGCCACCCCCAGCCAGCTGCGCCGGTGGCTGAAGCCCTACGCCGCCATCTGGAGCATGAGCCACATCCCCGATAAGCTGAAGGAATCCATCGCCCAAACGGAGGATAAGGCGGGTTAGCCCGGGCGAACCAGGGTGTTCAGCTCCCGGGCCAGCTTCAGCGACGCCTGGAACAGGTGCTCGTTTTCGATGCTGCTTTGGGCAGACAGGTTTTCCAGCAGCAGCTGCAATTCCAGCTGCTGTTCCGTGCCCATGGTTTGCTGGACCTTTTTCAGCTGTAATTCCACACTGCGGGACATCTCCTCATATTCCGGGTCCTGATAGATGCTCCCCATACGTTTTTCGCACACAAAATCATACAGACACCTTGTCAAATCGTCCATAGTGACACC
This sequence comes from uncultured Oscillospiraceae bacterium, assembly GCA_910585815.1. GTDB lineage: Bacteria > Bacillota > Clostridia > Oscillospirales > Oscillospiraceae > Lawsonibacter. The sequence goes on from CAJUFJ010000027.1 coordinate 42,131, forward strand.
TCCGATAAACCCCGAATGGGGTTTGTTATGGTGTTATTATACAGACCCCAAATGGGGTTGTCAAGAGGGGAATGAAAAAATGATTAAGCTGCCGGAACGACTTCTTAATCTTCGGCTGGAGCGTAATTTATCGCAAAAAAGTCTGGTCAATGAGATGGGGCTTGCGCTGAATACCTATGTCCGATATGAGCGCGGCGAGCGGGAGCCAACGGCCTCTGTCCTGGTCCGAATAGCGGACTTTTACAACGTGACAACCGATTACCTGCTGGGACGCAGTGATGAAAAAAATTAATACACGAATGATAGGAGAATGAACATGAAAAAAGAATTGCCCAAGGTCTACGAGCCCCAGGAGGCAGAGGGCCGCATTTATCAGAAGTGGGAGGAAAACGGCTGCTTCCGGGGCGTTCGCGACCCAAAAAAGAAGCCCTTTACCATTGTCATGCCGCCCCCCAACGTCACCGGCCAGCTCCACATGGGCCACGCCATGGACGACTCCCTCCAGGACATGCTCATCCGCTACAAGCGGATGCAGGGCTATGCCGCCCTGTACCTCCCCGGCACCGACCACGCCGGCATCGCCACCCAGGTAAAGGTGGAGGAGGAGCTGCGCAACAACGAGGGCCTCAGCCGCTACGACCTGGGCCGGGAGAAGTTCCTGGAGCGGGTGTGGGACTGGAAGGCCAAATACGGCGCCCGCATCGTCCAGCAGCAGAAGAAGCTGGGCATTTCCGCCGACTGGGAGCGCTCCCGCTTCACCATGGACGAGGGCCTCTCCCAGGCGGTGCGCCACGTGTTTGTCTCCCTCTATCAGAAGGACCTGATCTACAAGGGCTCCCGGATCATCAACTGGTGCCCCCACTGCGTCACCGCCCTGTCCGACGCCGAGGTGGAGTACCAGGACAAGCCCGGCCACCTGTGGCACATGCGCTACCCCCTGGCCGACGGGAGCGGCTACCTTGTTGTCGCCACCACCCGCCCCGAGACCATGATGGGCGACACCGGCGTGGCCGTCAACCCCAACGACGAGCGGTACAAGCACCTTGTGGGCAAGACCTGCATCCTGCCCCTGATGGACCGGGAAATTCCCATCGTGGCCGACGAGTACGTGGAAATGGACTTCGGCACCGGCTGCGTGAAAATGACCCCCGCCCACGACCCCAACGACTTCGAGGTGGGCCTGCGCCACAATCTGGAGACCATCCGGGTGCTGGACGACAACGGCGTGGTCAACGCCAACGGCGGAAAGTATGAGGGCATGGACCGCTACGAGGCCCGGAAGGCGGTGGTGGCCGACCTGGAGGCCCTGGGGCTGATGGAGAAGATCGAGCCCTACTCCCACAACGTGGGCACCTGCTACCGTTGCCACAGCGACGTGGAGCCCCTGATCTCCGCCCAGTGGTTTGTCCGCATGGAGC